>NZ_JBFULC010000049.1:0-31483 GCF_056400525.1 Stenotrophomonas sp. P5_A9 | reverse complement strand
CGCTGCGACGCCGGGCACTGCGGCCGCGGCCGCGGCCCCTGACGCCGCAGCGGCGCCTGCTCCGGCCGATGGCACCGGCCTGCTGCTGCCGGTCCAGGGCATCACCGCCGCCCAACTGCAGGACACCTTCACCGACGCGCGCAGTGAGGGCCGCGTCCACGATGCGATCGACATCCTGGCCCCGGCTGGCACGCCCGTGCTGGCCGTGGCCGATGGCACCGTGGAGAAGCTGTTCGACAGCGCGCGTGGCGGGCTGACCCTGTACCAGTTCGAGCCCGGTGGCCGTTATTGCTACTACTACGCCCACCTGCAGCGCTACGCCGATGGCCTGGCCGAGAAGCAGCAGGTCAAGCGCGGCCAGGTGATCGGCTATGTCGGCAGCACCGGCAATGCCAGCCCGGAGGCGCCGCACCTGCACTTCGAGATCCATGCGCTGGGTCCGGAAAAGCAGTGGTGGAAGGGCGAATCGCTCAACCCGTATCCGGTTCTGCGAGGGGAACAGGGGCTGCCGTGAGCCCCCTTGGCGTCCGGGCTGAACGGCTGGCACGGAGCGCCGATGGCCGGGCCGCCCCGAAGATGCGAAAATCCCTCCCCCTTTCCGGCGGGCGCATTGGCGCCGGCCACAATCCCGAGATTCCGTGAAGACCCCCCAAGGCCTGCAGGCGCTGATCGACGACGGCGTGATCGATGAAGTGCTGCGCCCGCTCAAGAGCGGCAAGGAAGCAGCGGTGTACGTGGTACGCAGCGGCGACGATGTGCGCTGCGCCAAGGTCTACAAAGACATGGCCCAGCGCAGCTTCCAGCAGCGCGTGCAGTACCAGGAAGGCCGCAAGGTGCGTGGCAGCCGCGAGGCGCGTGCGGTTGGCAAGGCCAGCAAATACGGACGCAAGCAGCAGGAAACCGCCTGGAAGAACACCGAGGTGGACGCGCTGTACCAGCTGCGCGACGCCGGTGTGCGCGTGCCCGAGCCGCACGGCTACTACCACGGCGTGCTGGTGATGGAACTGGTCACCGACGCGGACGGTTTCTCCGCCGCCCGGCTGGGCGAAGTGGAGCTGGAGCCGGACCAGGCGCGCGAGTTCCACCAGACCCTGGTCCGCCAGGTGGTGCGCATGTTGTGCTGCGGCCTGATCCACGGCGATCTGTCGCCGTACAACGTACTGGTGGGCCCGGACGGCCCGGTGGTGATCGACTTCCCGCAGGTGGTCAGCGCCGGCGGCAACAACGCCGCGCGCAGCATGCTGCTGCGCGACGTCAACAACCTCACCGCCTACCTGGGCCGGTTCGCGCCGGAGCTGCTGGACAGCTGGTACGGCGAAGAGATGTGGGCGTTGTTCGAAGCCGGTGACCTGCTGCCCGACAGCCCGCTCACCGGCACCTTCGTGCATGACGAAACCACCATCGACCTGGACGGCGTGCGCCACGCGATCAACGATGCGCGCGAAGAAGCGCTGATCCGCCAGCAGGGTCGCGAGGCGGCGGAAGAAGACGAGGATTGAAGCGGCGGTAGAGCCACCCCATGGGTGGCTGCTCTCCGTTCTGGCAGCGCGTGCAGCCGACCAACGGTCGGCTCTACCGTTCCGGCACCGCGTGCAGCCGACCAACGGTCGGCTCTACCGTTTCGGCACCGTGTGCAGCCGACCAACGGTCGGCTCTACGATGAGGCGTGCAGCGCGTTGGCGTGGGGTGCCGATCAGGCGTGCAGCGCCTTGGCGTGGTGGGCGATGTGCTCGCCGATGAAGCTGCTGATGAAGTAGTAGCTGTGGTCGTAGCCCGGCTGCAGGCGCAACTGCAGCGGATGGCCGGCAGCGGTGCAGGCGGCCTGCAACCACTGCGGTTGCAGTTGGGTGTCGAGGAATTCATCGCCGCCGCCCTGGTCGACCAGCAACGGCAGGCGCTCTTCGGCACGGGCGACCAGTTCGCTGGCATCCCAGGCCGACCAGCTGCTGCGGTCCTCGCCGAGGTAGGCGGCGAAGGCCTTCTGGCCCCAGGGCACGCGGGTCGGTGCGACGATCGGTGAGAACGCCGACACGCTGCGGTAGCGGCCGGGATTCTTCAGCGCGATCACCAGCGCGCCATGGCCCCCCATCGAATGTCCGCTGATGCTGCGCGCATCGGTCGCCGGCAGATGCGCCTCGATCAGCGCCGGCAACTCGTCCACCACGTAGTCGTACATGCGGTAGTGCGCCGCCCACGGTTGCTCGCTGGCGTTGAGATAGAAGCCGGCGCCCTTGCCCAGGTCGTAGCCGTCGGCATCGGCGACGTCATCCCCGCGCGGACTGGTGTCCGGCGCCACCAGGATCACCCCGTGTTCGGCGGCATAGCGCTGCGCGCCGGCCTTGGTGATGAAGTTCTGCTCGGTGCAGGTCAGCCCGCTCAGCCAGTACAGCACCGGCAGCTTCTGCGTGGCGGCCTGTGGCGGCAGGTAGACGGCGACCTTCATCTCGCAGCCCAGCACCTGCGAGCGGTGCTGGTACACGTCCTGCCAGCCGCCGGAGGCGGCGCGATGTTCGATGCGTTCCATGGTCTCTCCGTGAGCCGGGCGCGTGTCAGCGCGATGTCCCGGCGTTGATGTCATTGTCCAGCTCGGCCAGCAGCCGCAGCAGTGTTCCGGTCTGCGGCACGCCATCAAGGTTGCGCATGGCGGCCACGGCCACCTGGCTGCGTGGTGGCCATTGGCCACTGCGCCTTGCCTCGTGCAAGCGTGGCAGGAACACCTGCGTCAGCCACTGCTCGAACGGCATCTCCTCGCCACCAAAGGCCGAGGTGACCGCCGCCGGCTCACCCACCTCGCCGTGCAGCCAGCCAAGCTCGCGCAGGGCCTGCTCGATGCGGTCCACCAGCGCATCCCGCACCGGTACTGCCGGTGCCGTGCGTCGTTTCCAGAAGTCGGTCAGGCCCATGCCGCCGGCTCAGTAATGCACCACCGAGCGGATCGACTTCCCCTCGTGCATCAGCTCGAAGGCATCGTTGATCTGCTCCAGGTCCATGGTGTGGGTGACGAACGGCGCCAGTTCGATGTCGCCCTTCATGGCGTCTTCGACCATGCCCGGCAGCTGGCTGCGGCCCTTCACGCCGCCGAAGGCGGTGCCCTTCCACGAGCGGCCGGTGACCAGCTGGAACGGACGGGTCGAGATTTCCTGACCCGAGCCGGCCACGCCGATGATCACCGACTGGCCCCAGCCACGGTGCGCGCATTCCAGTGCGGCACGCATCACGTTGACGTTGCCGATGCACTCGAAGGTGTGGTCCACGCCCCAGGTGGTCATCTCCACGATCACCTGCTGGATCGGCTTGTCGAAGTCCTTCGGGTTGACGCAGTCGGTGGCACCGAACTGCCTGGCCAGGTCGAACTTGGACGGGTTGGTGTCGATGGCGAAGATGCGCCCGGCCTTGGCCTGACGCGCGCCCTGGATCACCGCCAGGCCGATGCCGCCCAGGCCGAACACGGCCACCGAATCACCTTCCTGCACCTTGGCGGTGTTGTGCACCGCGCCGATGCCGGTGGTGACGCCGCAGCCGAGCAGGCACACGTGCTCCGGGTTCGCTTCGGGGTTGATCTTGGCCAGCGAGACTTCGGCCACCACCGTGTACTCGCTGAAGGTCGAGCAGCCCATGTAGTGATAGATCGGCTCGCCGTTGTAGCTGAAGCGGGTGGTGCCATCGGGCATCACGCCCTTGCCCTGGGTGGCGCGCACGGCCACGCACAGGTTGGTCTTGCCCGAGGTACAGAACAGGCATTCACCGCACTCGGCGGTGTACAGCGGAATGACGTGGTCGCCCGGCGCCACGCTGGTGACGCCCTCGCCCACTTCCACCACGATGCCCGCGCCTTCATGGCCCAGCACCGCCGGGAACAGGCCTTCCGGATCATCGCCGGACAGGGTGAACGCATCGGTGTGGCAGACACCGGTGTGGGTGATCTTGACCAGCACCTCGCCCTTCTTCGGCGGGGCGACATCGATCTCGACGATCTTCAACGGCTGGCCGGGACCAAACGCAACAGCGGCACGGGATTTCATCGGCAACACTCCAGAGTAGTAGACAAGACAGAACAGCACGCGGTCGCCCGCGCGCTCATTTCAGGTAGGAACGGATCAGCGCGCTCATGTCGCGCACGCGCTCGGCGCGCTGCGCATCGGACTGCGCCGGCTGGCCGAATTCTTCGCGCAGGTGGGCTTCCATCACTTCGGACATCAGCCCGTTGACCGCGCCGCGGATCGCGGCGATCTGCTGCAGCACCGGCGCGCACTCGGCCCCGCCCTCCAGCGCCCGGTCGAGCGCATCGCACTGACCGCGGATGCGGCGCACGCGGGCCAGGACCTTCTTCTTTTCTTCGGGGGAATGCGGCATGGACAGCGCGGCCAGAGAACTATACTGGGGGATAGTATACATGCAGCCTGGCCCGCACCCAAATGACGGGCTCTCGCCGCGCCCCCCACCGAGTCGCAGGGCGGTTTTCCCAGGATTTGCATATCGCGCGGGCGGCCGCCTCCCTAGAGTTCGCGGCATACCGCACCGTGGCCGCCCGATGATTGCCCCCGCCTCGTCCTCGCAGCACCTGCTTGCCCTGGCCATCGCCGCCGCACTGGCCGGCAACGCCTCGGCGGCCCTCGCCCAACACGCTGCCCCGATCATCGCCGACGGCACCCGGGAAGAAGCCGCTCCCGGTGAGTATCGCAGCACCGCAGATGGGGCCGCGGGCCATGTCCTGCATGCATTGAATGGCGGCAGCATCCGAGCCAGCGAACCGGTGACGGTGACGACAAGCGGCCAGAACACCGCAGCGGTGCGTGCCGAGAAAGACGGCAGCATGATCTTCAACGGCGGCAGCATCACCACGCATGGGGATTACGCCATCGGGCTGTCGATCCTGTCCGGTGGCCAGGTCGACCTGCTGCCCGATGCCGCCGGACAAGGCATGGTCTTTTCCACCAGCGGCTACCGTAGCCCCGCGGTGGAGGTGAACGGCGGTACGTTGCGGATGCGCGACGCGATCATCGACACAACCGGCTACCAGTCCCATGGCATGGCCGCTTACTACAGCGGCCATATCGAGGGCGACGGGCTGACCATCACCACCCACGAAGCGGGGAGCGCCGGTGCGGTCGCTACCGCCGGCGGAACATTTACGCTGTCCAACGGTTCCATCGAAACCTTGGGGGGTGCGGCCCACGGCGTGATCGGCAGCAAGGCCATCGCCCTGCGCGACACCGACATCCGGGTCGCGGGCCGCGCGTCGATCGCCGTCGACTTCCAGGGCGGCACGCTGTGGATCGAGAACGGCGCGATGCAGGCCGATCATGCGCAGAGCACCGCAGTGCGCCTGGCGGCCGGCAGCGAGGTGGACATCATCGGCACGCAGATGGGGGCCGGATTCATCGGGCTCAGCAACGGCGGCCGCAGCGGAGAGGCGCGTCTGGTCGATGTGGACATACGTATCTCCAGCGCAAACGGCGCCGGCATCTGGCTGAGCTCGGGTCCGCGCCTTTCGATGCTCGGCGGCAGCATCATCACCCTCGGCGACAACAGCAGGGGCGTCGACAATCTCGGCGGTGGGGTCACGCTGGAGGGCGTGCAGGTGAGCACGGTCGGCGCGTCGGCACATGGGCTCAACGCCGAATGGGACATTTTCTCCGGAGACCTGATGCTGGAGGCAGACCGGATCGCGGTGGACACCGGCGGTGACGGTGCCATCGGCGCCCTGTCCCATTCCGGCGGAACCGCCCACTTGCGCCGCAGCACGATTACCACGGCCGGTGCCAACAGTTACGGCGTGTTGAGTGGAGGCACGGGCGTGATGACGTTGCACGACACCCATGTCCGTACCGAAGGACTCGGCGCGGCGGCCGCTGTGGTCAATGCAAACGGCAGCCTGGACATCGACGGTGGGTCGCTGACCAGCGCGCGCGATGCCGCCCTGTGGGTGCGCGCCGCGCGCCACGTGGCTGCACACAATGGCGCCCGGCTGTTTGGCGGCAACGGCACGTTGATGAAGGTCGATGCGGCCTCCGCCGGTCCGCTGGATCTCAACCTGGACCAGGACGTCTACGCCCAAGGCGACATCATGATCACCCCGGACGACATCGGTGCCGGCGTCCCGGTGGTGGCCGATATCCACGTACACCTCAATGGGCGTTCGCATTGGCGGGGCGCCAGCGGCGTGGTCAACCAGGTCTCGCTGCGCGATGGCAGCCGCTGGACCCTGACCGGCGATGCCAGCGTGGGCCAGCTGGCGCTGCACGACAGCACCCTGGCCCTGTCCGCCGTGGGTGCAGGCAACTTCAACCGCCTCACCGTGGACGGTGATCTCGACACGCACAACGCGCTGTTGATCTTCAACGGCGCATTGGCCGGCGATGACTCGCCCATCGATACCCTGCGCGTGCGCGGCGACACCCGTGGCACGGCGGCCATCCAGGTCAACAATGTGCATGGCCTTGGCGCACAGACCGTCGACGGCATCGCGTTGATCCAGGTCGAGGGTGCGTCCGATGCGACGTACGCGTTGCGCGGCCGCGCCGTGGCGGGCCAATACGACTACTTCCTGCACAAGGGCGGCGTGAACACGCCCGGCGACGGCGGCTGGTATCTGCGCGCGACGCTGCCGACCACACCGGACCCGTGCGACGCCGATCCCGATGGCCCCGGCTGCATGACGCCGCCGGATCCCTGCGACAGCGATCCGACAGGCCCCGGCTGCATCGTCATCCYGCCGGACCCCTGCGAGGCCGATCCCGGCGGCCTCGGCTGTGTTGTTCCCCCGCCAGATCCGTGCGTGCTCGACCCCAACGGCCCCGGCTGCGCACTGCCGCCCACGCCCTGCGAGGCGGGCAACACCGCCCCCTGCCACCGCCCGCGCCCGCCGCAGGTGCTGCGCCCGGAAGCCGGCGCCTACCTGGCCAACCAGGCCGCTGCCGTGTCGATGTTCCAGCACCGCCTGCATGACCGCGATGGTGCGTACGCCTCGAACGCGGCACGCGGGGCCAGTTGGCTGCGCGTGGGCAGCACCCAGCGCCGTCAAGCGGTCGACGGCCAGCTGGCCCTGAGCGCCCGCACCACCACGGTGACCAGCGGCGTGGACCTGCTGCACTGGGGCGCGGGCGGCCAGGGCCGTGCGGGTGTGCTGCTGGGTACAGGACGGGCCGCCACCGATGTCCGCTCGCAGCGCAGCGGCTATGCCGCCACCGGCATCGTCAAGGGTACGGCGGTGGGCGTCTACGTCACCTGGATGCAACACCCCGGTGGCGGGGACGGCGCCTACCTTGATGGCGGCGTGCAGCACGGGCGCTACCGCAGCAGCGTGCAGGGCATCGCCCTGGCCGGGGAACGCCAACAGGCGCGCACGGATGCGGCCACGCTGGAAGCCGGCTACGCCTGGAAACGCCGCGTGCGCGATTCGGCCACGCTGCTGGTGCAGCCGCAGCTGCAGATGACCTATACCGACTACCGTGCCGATGACCTTGTCGAACACAACGGCACCCAGGTGGCCCCGGGCGCCGGCGGCGAGGTGTCCTCGCGCCTGGGCCTGCGGATGACGGGCGATGTTCGCAGCGTGGATCACGTCGTACAGCCCTTCGTTTCGGCGCATTGGCTGCGCGCGTCAGGCAGCAACAGCATCTGGATGGACCACACCCGGATCGACGGTGCGGTGCCGAAAAACCGTTACGAGCTACGCGGTGGCGCGATGCTGCAGCTGGGCATGCGCTGGTCGGCGTGGGGCGATCTGGGCGTGCAACGCGGCGACGGTGCCTATCGCAGCGTTTCGGTGCAGATGGGCCTCCGGTCCACGTGGTAGCCGCGCCGGGCGCAACAGGGACCGATGGGGGGCGGGACGCGACAAGGTGTGTCGCAAATAGGCGCCAGCTAGCGTTAGCCGCATTTGCAATTAATTGCATATATCGMTCGTAGGCATCCCCCTACAGTCGCGGCCTCCTGCACTGATGGCCCTCCGATGACTTCTGCCGTTTCACGCGCCCCACAGCGCCTGCACCTGCTCGCTCTTGCCATTTCCGCGTCGCTGGCGTGCAGCGCCTCGGCCGCCTGGGCCCAGAGCGCCGGTCCGATCATCGCCGACGGCACCCAGCAAGTGGCCGCGCCGGGCGCCTATGCGACTACCGACGATGCGGCGGCAGGCTACGTCTTCCATGCGCTCAACGCTGGCAGCATCCGTGCCGACGGCCCGGTGACCATCAGCGCCACGGGCAGCAACACCGCCGGCCTGCGCGCCGAAAGCGACGGCACGGTGACGCTCACCGGTGGCACCCTCACCACCGGTGGCGATTACAGCGCCGGCCTGTCGATCGCCACTGGCGGCCGCATCGAACTGCTCACCGACGCCACCGGCCAAGGCGTGACTCTCTCCACCGGCGGTGTACGCGCCCATGCCGCGCAAGTCGACGGCGGCACGTTGCTGCTGCGCGATGCGGCGCTCGATACCAGCGGCCGTGTCTCCAACGGCATCGCCGCCAGCAACGGCGCGGTCGCCGAGGTAAGCGGCGGCAGCATCCATACCACCGGCGACCAGTCGCACGCGGTGTCGGCATCCAATGCCACCGTGACCCTGCGCGACACCGTCATCGGCACCACCAGCCACAACGCCCATGGCCTGTTCGCGGAGAACGGCGGACGCATCGACGGCGACGGACTTGCCATCACCACCTACGGCAATGGCAGTACCGGCGCGACGGTATACACCGGGGCCATGTTGACACTGTCCAACAGCACCATCGAGACCGGCGCCGACTTCGCAAAGGGCGTGACGGGCAGCGGCACGGTGACCCTGATCGACACCCATATCCGGGTCGCGGGCACCGCCTCCGGGGCAGTGGAGCTGAGTAGCGGCACGCTGCGGATCGAAGGCGGCGTGCTGCAAGCCGACGACGAGCGCGGCAGCGGCGTGTTCCTGTGGAATGACAACCAGGTGGACATCATCGGTACGCAGATCGATGTAGGACACTATGGGCTGAACATCAACGGCCGCGGCAACGAGGTGCGCCTGACCGATGTCGATATCCACACCACCGGCTACGTCGGCACCGGCATCTGGCTGCCCGGTGCTTCCTCGTTGAGCATGCGGGGCGGCAGCATCATCACCGAGACCGACCAGGGTGTGGCCATCGACAACCGCGCCGGTGCGGTGACCCTGGAGGGAGTGCGGGTGAGCACGGCAGGCGCGTCGGCGCATGGTCTGTATGCCTCGATGGATACGGGCGGCGCACGACCGACGTTCCAGGCCGAACGCGTCGATGTGCGCACCACCGGGTTTGGCGGCATCGGTGCCGTGGCGCGGCTGGGCGGCACCATCGGGCTGCGTGACAGCGTCATCGCCACTACCGGCGACAAAGGCTATGGCGTGCTGAGCGGTGGCGCCGGGGAGATGACCCTTTCCAATACGCACGTCAGCACTGCCGGGCTGGACGCGGCGGCGGCGGTGGTCAATGCCAATGGCAGCCTGGACATCGATGGCGGCTCGCTGAGCAGCGCGCAGGCCGCCACGTTCTGGGTGCGTGCGGCGCGTCATGTGGCGGCACGCAACGGCGCCCGGCTGATCGGCGGCAGCGGCACACTGATGCACGTGGATGCTGCGTTCGCCGGTCCCTTCGACGTCACCCTGGACCAGGATGTCTACGCACGGGGCGACATCGTGATCACCCCGGACGACATCGCCGCCGGCGTGCCGGTGGTGGCCGACATCCGCGTGAAACTCAACGGGCGCTCGCATTGGCAGGGCGCCAGCAGCGTGGTCAACCAGGTCTCCTTGTCCAACGACAGCCGCTGGACCCTCACGGGCGATTCCAGCGTGCGCCAGCTGGATCTGCGCGACAGCACCCTGGCCCTGTCCACCGCCGGCGCCACGCGCTTCAACCGGCTCACCGTGGAGGGCGATTTCATCGCAGACAACGCGCTGCTGGTCTTCAATGGCGCCCTGGGCGCTGATGATTCACTGATCGACACACTGCACGTGCGCGGCGATACCCGCGGCACGGCCAGTGTCCAGGTCAACAACGTGCGCGGGCTCGGCGGGCAGACGGTCAACGGCATCCAGCTGATCCAGGTCGATGGCGCCTCCGATGCCGTGTACCGGTTGAACGGTCGTGCGGTGGCCGGGCAGTACGACTACTTCCTGCACAAGGGCGGGGTGAACACCCCCGGCGACGGCGGCTGGTACCTGCGCTCGGAACTGGCGCCGACGTCACCGGATCCGTGCGACGCCGATCCCGATGGCCCCGGTTGCGTGGCCCCGCCAGACCCGTGCGACAGCGACCCCACCGGCCCCGGCTGCGGCGTCGTCCCGCCGGACCCGTGCGCGACCGATCGCGACGGCCCGGGCTGTGTGCTGCCGCCGGATCCGTGCGAGGTGGACAACGAGGACAGCTGCGACCGCCCTCGCCCGCCGCAGATCCTGCGTCCCGAAGCCGGCGCCTATCTTGCCAATCAGGCCGCTGCCGTGTCGATGTTCCAGCACCGCCTGCATGACCGCGAGGGTGCGTATGCCCCGGGCGATGCGCGCGACGCCGGCTGGCTGCGGGTGACCAGCACCCAGACCCGGCAGGACATGGCCGGTCAGCTCGCGCTGAAGGGCCGCGCGTCCACCGTGATGAGCGGCCTGGACATGCTGCACTGGGGCGGTACCAGCCAGGGCCGCGCCGGCGTGCTGCTGGCTGCCGGCCAGGCCTCCACCGATGTCCGCTCGCACCTGAGCGGGTACAGCGCTACCGGCACCGTCAAGGGCGCGGCGCTGGGCATCTATGCCACCTGGATGCAGCGCCCGGACGTCGAGGAGGGTGCTTATCTCGACAGCTGGCTGCAACACGGCCGCTACCGCACCACCGTGCAGGGCATCGGCCTGGGCAAGGAACGCCAGGATGCACGCACGCACGCCGCATCACTGGAGGCCGGCTACGCCTGGAAGCTTCGCCTGCGCGATTCGGCCATGCTGCTGGTGCAGCCGCAACTGCAGCTGACCTATACCGACTACCGTGCCGAGCGCCTGGTTGAACGCAATGGCACGCAGGTCGCGACGGGGGCGGCGGGCGGGCTGTCATCGCGGCTGGGCGTGCGGGTGATGGGCGATGTGCGCAATGAAGATCGGCACGTGCAGCCATTCGTGTCCGCCCACTGGCTGCGCGACTCGAGCCGCAACAGCGTCTGGATGGACGACACCCGGATCGAGGGCGCCGTGCCGAAGAACCGCTATGAACTGCGCGGCGGCGCGATGTTGCAACTGGGGACGCGCTGGTCGGCATGGGCTGACCTGGGCCTGCAGCGCGACGACAACGCCTACCGCAGCGTCTCGGCGCAGATGGGGCTCAAGGCCCGCTTGTAGCAGGCGGCCAACGGCGCGCCACGCGCGCGCCGTTGGAAAATCCCCAGGCCAGCAACTGGCTACTGCACCAGGCCGCATGCCGGTGCAGGGGTTGCAGCGGAAGCCCGGGCAGATGTGGATGCCGCCCCCGGCCTTGCGTGGCGGACCGACGGGACTGGGCTTTTCGACGACCGCCAAGGCGAAGGAACGGCCGCCGTCGGCGTGCTGCTGCAGCCAGGCCCGGTGGCCCGCCTGGCTCAGTCAAACGCACCGGCATCGGCCAGTGTCGCCAGCGCATCCACCACAAACCGCACCTTCGGTCGCAGGTGCCGGGTCTGCGGCCATAGGGCGTGGATCTCGACATGGTGCTGCATGCAATGGCCCAGCACCTGCTGCAATGCCCCCGCCTGCAGGTGACGTTTGACCAGGAAATGCGGCATCTGGCAGATGCCCAGGCCGGCGATGGCGGCCTCGATCACCGCATCGCCATCATTGAGCTGGTGGGTGCCGCTGGGGATGAAGCGCGCCTGCGCAGCGTCCTCGCCGATCCGCCACGCCACCGGCTGGCCATACCGATAGCCGACAATGCTGCGATGGGCATGCAGGGCGTCCACGGTGCCGGGCGTGCCGTGCCTGTCCAGGTAGTCCGGCGACGCACACGTGATCAGCTGCTGCGTGCCCAGCCGCCGCGCGACGAGGTGCTGGGCCTGGTCCAGCCCACCGAAGCGGATCAGCAGGTCGATCCCTTCCTCCACCGGGTCCACGAAGTGGTCGGTGAAGGTCAGGGTGAGCTGTAGTTCGGGGTGTTCGGCACAGATGCGCAGCAGCACCGGCAGGATCATCAGCCGCCCGAACGAGGACGGCATGTCGATGCGCAGGCGGCCCGCGGGCAGGTGCGAGGCCGAGCCCAGGCACGCCTCGGCCGAGGCAATGTCTTCCAGCGCGCTGGCGCAGGAGGCGAAATAGGCCTGGCCATCGGCGGTGAGCGAAATGCGCCGCGTGGTGCGATGGAACAGCCGCACGCCCAGCCGCTCTTCCAGCCGCGCGATCGCCTTGCCGACCGCCGAGCGCGAAATCCCCAGGGTCTCGGCCGCTTCGGTGAACGTCCCCGAGCGGGCGGTGGTGACGAAGGTGGCCAGCCCGTTCAACGATTCCACTGGCAGCATCGCCGCGCTCCATTGGGGACAAAATGTCCCCGTTGCCGGGAAATTTAAGGCCTTTATGTGCCTGCAGGTCAACCTTATCTTGAAGGGGTCGCGCCGTTGGCGCCCCCTTCCCCACGAGTTCCGCTTTATGACCGCCCTGCTTTTCCAGCCCTATGACCTCGCCGGTACCCCCCTGCGCAACCGCATCGCCATGGCCCCGATGACCCGCGCCCGCAACCCCGGCAGCGTGGCCAACGCCCTCACCGCGGCGTACTACCGGCAACGCGCCAGTGCCGGGCTGATCATCAGCGAAGGCACCCCGGTGTCGGCGCAGGGCCAGGGCTACATCGACGTGCCGGGCATGTGGTCGGCCGAACAGGTGGACGGCTGGAAGCAGGTCACCACGGCCGTGCATGCCGAACGGGGCGTCATTTTCGCCCAGCTCTGGCACGTGGGCCGCATGTCGCACGCATCCTTGCAGCCCGACGGCGGACAGCCGGTCAGCGCGGGCACGCGTCCGGTGGCGAGCAACCCGAAGAGCAGCGCGTTCGTGTACCGCGAGGACGGTACCCGTGGGCAGGCCGATCCGACCCCGCCGCGTGCCCTGCGCACCGACGAAATGCCCGGCATCGTCGACGACTTCGCGCGCGCGGCCGACAACGCCATCGCCGCCGGTTTCGACGGCATCGAACTTCATGCCGCCAACGGCTACCTGTTCGAACAGTTCCTCAACCCGGTCACCAATGACCGCACCGACGGCTACGGCGGCACGCTGCAGAACCGCGCGCGCCTGATCCTGGAGACCGTCGATGCGATGGCCGCGCGGATCGGGGCGCACCGGGTGGGCGTGCGACTGGCCCCGAACAACCTGCAGTTCGACATGCCCGAGTACGTCGGCAACGAAGCGGCGTACCTGTACCTGGCGCAGGCGCTGGGCACGCGCGGGCTGGCCTACGTGCACCTCAACGACAACCATGCACGCCGCGTGTCCGTCCTGAGCGACGCATTCCTGCACGCGTTCAAGCAACGCTACGGCGGCACCCTGATCCTGGCCGGCAGCCTCACCCGCGCGCGGGCGCTGCAGCTGGTGGACGACGGCGTCATCGACCTGGCCGCGTTCGGCCAGCCGTTCATCGCCAACCCGGACCTGGTGGCGCGGCTGGAAAACGACGTGGCGCTGGCGGTGCCGGATCGGGCTACGTATTACGGCGGCGGGGCGGAGGGATATACCGACTACCCGGTCGCCAGCTGATCCGGGGGAGCCGGCACGGGCCGGGGGAACGCCGTCGGTCGGCGTTGCCGGTTCGATTGCTGCGTGCAGCCACCCGTGGGGTGGCTCTACCCCTGGCAGGTCATCGCAACAGCAGGCCCCGCCACGGGTTGGGCACATCGCCCATCAGCGCCACCACGGCCTGGTCCAGCTGCCCGATGGCGGCCAGGCCAGCCACCGGGTGCGCGCGCAGGTGCGGCGGCAATGGCGGCGGCAACCGCCCGGCATCCAGCGCCTGCAGCTGGTCGGCCAGCGCGCGGAAGTCCGCGTCACTCGGTGCGTCAGACGCGGGCATGAGTAACCGTCATGCCGGCACATAGCTGAAGCGGGTATCGATGCCCTCGAAGCCGATGACGCGATCGATCAACGCGGTGGCGGCATCCTCGCCCACACCACCGGCCAGGATCGCAGGATCGGCATACAGCGCCTCCAGCGCCTGCACCTGCGTGGCGTGCAGATAGGCGCGATGCGAGTCCAGCCAGCGCTGCAGGTTGTCGGCGATATCGCCTTCTTCCAGCAGGCTGCCATCGAGGTCGGCTACCGCATCGACCATCATCCGGAAGATGAAATCCTGGAGGTTGGATGCCAGCAGGTCCACGCGGTCATCGTCGTGCCAGAGCAGCACCACGCGCGGCTCGCCCGGTGCACCCGGATCGTGCCAGAAGCAGTAGTAGTCGCCCGCGCCGGTGCTGCCGAAGGGCAACAGCTGCAGGCCCTCGCGCAGGCGCACGTGGCTGTCTGCATCGGTGAACTGTTCGGCGTGGCCCACGATATCGGCCGGCGCGATCAGTTCGAACTCGCGCGCATACAACAGCAACGGCGGGCGCGCACGCAGGGTCGGATACACGCTGGTGATCCAGCCGTGGCAGAACGTGCCCCAGTCCAGCATGCGGTCGCGATGCAGCTGGTGGTACAGCGCGGGAAACGCCTGCCCGAGCTGCTGTTGGATGTCGGCGGGCGTCTGTACGGTCATTGTCACGGTGCATCCGGTGGGGCGGGCAAGCGTGCCATCGGCAGCGTCACCTCGGCAACCGCCACGCACATCACGCCGTCGCCCGCACCATATCCACGAATGCGCGCAGCGCAGAAGACATCTGCCGCTGGCGCGGGTAATACAGCACGAAGCCGGGGAAGGGTTCGGCCCAGTCTTCCAGCACCGCCACCAGGCGTCCATCATCAAGATATGGGCGCGCCGAATCCTCCAGCACGTACGCCAGGCCAAGGCCGTCGATCACCGCCTGCAGGATGGTGTGCTGGTCGCCCAGGGTGAGCCGGCCGGGCACGTCCACCTCCAACTCCTGGCCATCGCGTTCGAACTGCCACTTGTAGAGGTGACCGCTGGCGAAGCGGAAGCGCACGCACTCGTGCTGGGCCAGCTCGCGCGGATGACGCGGTGCCGGCCGGCGTTGCAGATAGGACGGCGACCCCACGATCAGGCCACGCAGTGGCGGCCCCAGCGGCACGGCCACCATGTCTTCGGGCACGGACTCGTGCAGGCGCACGCCGGCATCGAAGCCGCTGGCGACGATATCCACCAGACCATCGTCCTGGGCCAGCTCGATGCGCACGTCCGGGTGCGCCTGCAGGAAGCGCGCCAGGCGTGGGCCCAACTGGGTCTGCACGGCGGCGCGGGTGGCATTGATGCGCAGCAGGCCGGCCGGGGCCGCGCGGAAGTGGTTCATCTCTTCCAACGCGTCGTGCACCTGCTCCAGCGCCGGCTGCAGGCGCTCGAGCAGGCGCTGGCCGGCCTCGGTCAGGGCCACGCTGCGGGTAGTACGGTGGAACAGTCCCACCCCGAGCCGCTCTTCCAGCGCGCGGATCGCATAGCTCACCGCCGAGGTCGACAGCGCCAGCTCGGCGCCGGCGCGGCGAAAGTTGYGGTGCCGGGCCACGGCGGCGAACGCGGCCAGGTGGGTCAGGTTGTCAGTGGCCACGATTGTGCAGTCTGCCTTGATGAATCATGCCGATATATTGACTGTATACGCACAGGGTGCGGGCGTATTGTAAAGCGCCTTTCTACAAAACCTGCCAAGGATTCCCTATGTCCCTCGCCCATGGTTATGCCGTCCACGACCAGACCGCACCGCTGGTACCGTTCTCCTTCGAGCGCCGCCCGGTCGCTGCCGGCGATGTCCGCATCCAGATCCTGTACAGCGGCATCTGCCACTCCGACCTGCACCAGGCCCGCGACGACTGGGGCAATTCCAAGTTCCCGATGGTGCCCGGCCACGAGATCATCGGCCGGGTGACCGAGGTCGGCGCCGGCGTCACCRACTTCAAGGTCGGCGATTTCGCCGGCGTCGGCTGCATGGTCGATTCCTGCCGCCATTGCGCGGCCTGCGATGAAGACCTGGAGCAGTACTGCGAGAAGGGGGCCAGTTACACCTACAACAGCACCGAGCGCGACGGCCAGCCGACCTTCGGCGGTTACTCCGACCACATCGTGGTGGAGCAGCGCTTCGTGGTGAAGGTGTCCGAGAAGCTGGACCTGAAGGCCGCCGCGCCGCTGCTGTGCGCCGGCATCACCACCTACTCGCCGCTGCGCCACTGGAAGGTGGGCCCCGGCCAGAAGGTCGGCATCATCGGTCTGGGTGGCCTGGGCCACATGGGCGTGAAGTTCGCCAAGGCGATGGGCGCCACCGTGGTGATGATCACCACCACCCCGGAGAAGGGTGCCGATGCCAAGCGTCTGGGTGCCGATGAGGTGCTGGTCTCGCGCGATCCGGCGCAGATGCAGGCGCACGCCGGCAGTTTCGATTTCCTGCTCAACACCATTCCGGTCAGCCACGACACCAACCCGTACATGGGCCTGCTCAAGCGCGATGCGACGATGTGCCTGGTCGGCGTGCTGACCGAGCTGGATCCGCCGCTGATGGGCGCTGCGATGATGTTCGGTCGCAAGCACATCACCGGTTCGGCGATTGGTGGCATGGCCGAAACGCAGGAGATGATGGACTTCTGTGCCGAGCACAACATCGTCAGCGACGTGGAAGTGATCGACATCAAGACCGTCAACGAGGCCTGGGAGCGCATGGCGAAGAACGACGTGCGCTACCGCTTCGTGATCGACATGGCCACGCTGGAAAAGGCGGCCTGATTCTTCCGCACTTGCATGAAGAAAACCCCGGCAATGCCGGGGTTTTTTTGTTCTTCTGCCAATGCCGGGGAGCATCAAGTTGCAAGGGCCGCGGCAGATGGGGGCCGGTGGTGCGCCGTGGTTGGATCGTCCTGGCGCCGCAGTGATCTGGCCTGTCTTCGATCCAGGTCTGTCGCGAGCGTCAGGGCCCCGTCGCAGCCGGAAGCCAGGCTTTTCTGGTGCGGGTCGGTGGGTCGGGCGCTGGGCGCCCATGCCCTTGGRGGCGAAATAAAGGGGGAGGTGGCGGCCGCAGGCCGACGCCGGAGGACATTCGCCGGAAAGGGCATCGGGGCCCAACGCCCGACCCACCAACGGCCTGAAAAGCGTCATGGCACGTTTCTGCTTGCCCCGCATATGGGCGAAGCGCCTTGAAAAAGGCCGGGCATCTGCCCGGCCTTCCTGCTTCACGCCTTCATCGTCCCGGTGTCCAACCACCGCTGATGCCAGGACAGCGCCTCCGGCAGCAGGTGCGGGGTGTGCTTGCCATAACTGTCACGGCTGGCGCGGTCGAAATAATCGTTGAGCTGGTCGCGAAAATCCGGGTGCGCACAATTGTCGATCACTACCCGCGCGCGCTTGCGCGGCGTCAACCCGCGCAGATCGGCCAGGCCCTGCTCGGTCACGATCACCGACACATCGTGCTCGGTGTGGTCCACGTGGCTCACCATCGGCACGATCGCCGAGATGCTGCCGTTCTTGGCCGTCGACGGGCTCAGGAATGCCGACAGGAACCCGTTGCGCGCGAAGTCGCCCGAGCCGCCGATGCCGTTCATGATCCGGCTGCCCATCACGTGGGTGGAATTGACGTTGCCGTACAGATCCGCCTCGATCATCCCGTTCATGCCGATGCAGCCCAGGCGGCGCACCAGTTCGGGATGGTTAGAAATTTCCTGCGTGCGCATGATGATGCGCTCGCGGTAGAAATCGATGTTCGCCTTGAACGCCTCGTTGGCCGGCGGGCTCAACGCGAAACCGGTGCACGAGGCATAGCTCAGCACGCCATCACGCAGCAGGTCGAGCATGCCGTCCTGGATCACCTCGGTGAACGCAGCCAGGTCGCGGAAGCCGCTCCTGGCCAATCCCGCCAGCACCGCATTGGGAATGTTGCCCACGCCGCTCTGCAGCGGCAGCAGGTTGGCCGGCAGTCGGCCCTTGGCGACTTCGTGCTTGAGGAAGTCGATCAGGTATTGGGCAATCTGCTCGCTGGTCGCATCGATCGGACTGAACGGGCTGTTGCGGTCCGGGCCGTTGGTGCGCACCACCGCCACGATCTTGTCCGGGTCGCAGCGCAGCGAGGTTTCGCCGATGCGGTCGTTGGCGTGCACCAGCGGGATCGGCTTGCGGTGCGGCGGCAGCGCGGTGCCGTAGTAGATGTCATGCATGCCATCCACGCCGGCCGGCTGCCACGCGTTGACCTCGATGATCACCTTCTTGGCCAGGTCCAGCCAGGTCTTGTTG
This sequence comes from Stenotrophomonas sp. P5_A9, assembly GCF_056400525.1. Lineage (NCBI taxonomy): Bacteria > Pseudomonadati > Pseudomonadota > Gammaproteobacteria > Lysobacterales > Lysobacteraceae > Stenotrophomonas > Stenotrophomonas sp. P5_A9. The sequence continues at coordinate 13,166 of NZ_JBFULC010000049.1, read as the reverse complement.
TTGCCCACCGACGTGGACGGTACCAGTGAGCCGTCCTCGCGGATCGCCGACACCTCCACCACCGCCGTATCGATCTCGCCATAGAACCCGAACCACACGTGCTGGGCCACATGGCTGAGGTGGATGTCGATGTAATCCAGCTTGCCCTCGTTGATGCGGTTGCGCGCATCCGGGTCGCTCTGGAAAGGCATGCGCATGGCGATGCCGTCGGCCTTGGCCAGCGCGCCATCCAGCTCCGGCGCGGTCGAGGCCCCGGTCATCAGGCTGATCTGGAAAGGCAGGCCCTGGGCGTGCACGGTCTCGATGCGCTGGGCCAGCGCGACCGGCACCGCCTTGGGGTAACCGGAGCCGGTGAATCCGCTCATGGCGACGGTTTCACCGGGCTGAATCAGCGCGGCGGCGGCTTCGGCGGATACAACGCGGTCACGCAGACGCGCGTCGGCAATGCGATCGACAGACATGACGACAACGTTTTTGGGGGGATCTGCATTATCGGCGATCCACACAGCGCCGGGGGTGCGACCAAGGTGGGATGGCAATCGCGCTATTGCAGGTCCCTGTTCAGTTTTGCAAGGACTTCTGTACCCGCAAGTATTGTTTTGCAGTGCAGCGTGCAACTTCTTCGCCGACCCTAGAAGATCGACCTGCATCCCGACGTGGGGGAGGGAGCAGAGCCCGCTGGCAGTTCGCTGCAAGCGGGCTTTTTTATGTCTCGCCTCCGGAGAATCGGAGCGCCGCCCGGTCTGATGCGTCGACGCGCGCGGGCATGAACGCCCAACCGGTGAACCTGCTTTATCGCCCGGTGCGCCATGCATGCCCTGCATAATCCCCGCATGCCGATTCCCGCCGACGCCGTCCCCGCCACCCTCGTCCCTCTGGTTGACCGCGCCCTGGCGCGCCTGGCCCTGTCGCTCAACGAGGGCGGCCATTGGCCTCCTTCGGCAGACGTGCTCGATCAGGTGCGTCTGCTGGCCATCACCAGCGATTTCGCCATCGACACCCTGTGCCGCCAGCCGGCACTGCTGTCGCAGCTGACCCTGCCGGGCTGCCCGCCGCTGCCACTGCCCACGCTGGATCCGCAGCAACCCAGCGAGTGGCAGCAGCGCCTGCGTCGCTATCGCACCGCCGCCTCCACCCGGCTGATCTGGCGCGATCTGGCCAGATTGGACGACGTGCCGGCCACGCTGGCCGGCGCCACCGCCCTGGCCGAAGACTGCCTGGGCATCGGCCTGGCCGCGCTCGAACAGGAATTCGCCGGTCGTCACGGTGTGGTCCGCGCCGGCGATGGCAGCGCGCAGCAGCTGGTGGTGTTCGGGCTGGGCAAGCTCGGTGGTGGCGAACTCAACTTCAGCTCCGACGTCGACCTGGTCTACGCCTACCCGCAGGGCGGCGAGTCCGACGGCGCCCGCCCGCTCGCCGCCGAGGAATATTTCGCCCGGCTCGGCCAGCGCCTGGCCAAGCTGCTGGATGAAACCACCGTGGACGGCTTCAGCCACCGCGTCGACCTGCGCCTGCGCCCGTTCGGCAATGCCGGCCGGGTGGCGCTGTCGTTCGCCGGCATGGACCAGTATTTCCAGCGCGAAGGCCGCGATTGGGAGCGCTACGCCTGGCTCAAGGCGCGCGCGGTGGCCGGCGACATCGCCGCCGGTGAAGTGTGGCTGCAGACCCTGCGCCCGTTCGTGTACCGCCGCTACCTCGACTTCACCGCACTTGATGGCCTGCGCGAGATGAAAGCGGCGATCACCGCCGAGGTCTCGCGCCGCGACATGTTCGATGACATCAAGCGCGGCCCCGGCGGTATCCGCGAGATCGAATTCCTGTCGCAGGCCCTGCAGCTCATCCGCGGCGGCCGCGAAGCCAGCCTGCGCGAGCGTCGCCTGCTGCATGCACTGCCGGCGCTGGTGGCCTGCGGGCAGATGGCCGCGCAGGATGGTGACGACCTGCTCCACGCCTATGCCCACCTGCGGCGGCTGGAAAACCGCCTGCAGATGCTGCGCGACGCGCAGACCCACGCCCTGCCCACCGACCCGATCGACCGCCTGCGCATCGCCACCGGGTTGGGGTATGCCGACTGGGATGCGCTGCTCGCCGCGCTCGATGTGCAGCGCCATCGCGTCAGCACCGAGTTCGCCGCGTTGCTGGCCCCGCGCAAGGGCCAGGCCGCCCCGGATGCGCTGGCCAACTATTGGCGCGGCCTGCCCGACAACGGCAGTGCCGAGGTGCTGGCCGACGCCGGCTTCCACGACCCGCACAGTGCCGACCAGTCGCTGCGCGATTTCGCCCAGTCACTCGGGGTGAAGTCGCTGTCGGACAGCGCGCGCGCGCGGCTCGATCGCGTGCTGCCAGCACTGCTGCACGCCGCCACCCGCTCACCGCATCCCGATGCCGCACTCAAGCGCGTGCTCGGCCTGCTGCAGGCGGTCCTGCGCCGCACCAGCTATCTGGCGCTGCTGGACGAACAACCCAGCGCGCTGGCCCGCCTGGTCGACGTGCTCGCGCGCAGCGCGCTGCTGGCCGAGCGACTGGCCGCGTATCCCTTGCTGCTCGACGAACTGCTCGACGTGCGCGTGTCCGGGCCGATGCCCGATGCCACCGGCATGCAGGCCGAGTGCGATGCCGCCTTGGCCATCGACGACCCCGAAGCGGCGCTGCGCATGCTCAACGAAACCCGCCTGGCACTCAGCTTCCGCATGGCCCTGGCCACGCTGGATGGCCGCCAGCGCGCGGTGGATACCACCCGTCAGCTGGCCGAACTGGCGCAGGCCGTGGTGGTCACCGCATTGGCCCTGGTGCAGGCGGACCTGCAGCGCGCGCACGGCGTCATCCCCGGCGGGCGCTTTGCGATCATCGGCTACGGCAGCCTCGGCGGGCTGGAGCTGGGCTTCGGTTCGGACCTGGATCTGGTGTTCCTGTACGACCACCCGGCCGACCAGGACAGCAGCGACGGCGCGCGCCCGCTGGATCCCGGCCGCTGGTACGCGCGCCTGGCGCAGAAGGTGATGGCCCTGCTCGGCGCGGTCACCGCCGCCGGCCGCCTGTACGACATCGACGTGCGCCTGCGCCCCGATGGCGGCAAGGGCGCGTTGGTGTCCTCGCTGGCCAGCTATACCGACTACCAGCGCGAGCGCGCCTGGACCTGGGAACACCAGGCGCTGGTGCGCGCGCGCGGCATCGCCGGTGACGCCTCGCTGCTGGCCGATTTCGAACGCGTCCGCGTCGACACGCTGGCCCGCCCGCGCGACAACGCCGTGCTCTACGCCGACGTGCTCAAGATGCGCGCACGCATGCGCACCGAACTGGACCGCAGCGATGCCGCACGGCTGGACCTCAAGCAGGGCGCAGGCGGCATCGTCGACCTCGAATTCCTGCTGCAGACCGGCGTGCTCGACCGTGCCGGCACGCACCCGCATACGGTGCAACCGCGCGACACCCCCAGCCTGATCGACGCCCTGGCCGACATCGCCTGGCTACCCGACGGCACCCGCAGCGGCCTGCACGACGCGCACGCCGCGTTGCTGGACGTCGGCCTGGCCTGCACCCTCGACCGCCGCCCGCGCCTGGCCGCGCCAACCCCGGCACTGGAAGAAGCGCGCGCGGTGATCAGCGCCGCCTGCGACGCGGCCGGCCTGCCGTTCCAGGCCGCATCCGCAGGGTAGAGCCACCCCATGGGTGGCTGCACGCACCAAGCCGGGTAGAGCCACCCCATGGGTGGCTGCTTTTCGCCCCGCACCGCGAAGCCACCCATGGGGTGGCTCTACCTCGAGGCACCTCGAAGGCACCCGTGCGGCGGCGTGGCCTATCGGCACCTCGAAGGCACCCGTGCGGCGGAGTGGCCTATCGGCACCGCGAAGGCACCCGTGCGGCGGAGTGGCCTATCGGCACCGCGAAGCCACCCATCGGGTGGCGCTACGCCGTACGCGGCGCCATCTTCCACAGCAACGCGCGGAACGGGGCCAGCAGGAACACCCCGATGGCCAGCTTCACCGCCAGATCGCCCGCGGCCCAGCTCACCCACGGCAGGCTGGAGCCGGCAAACGCGATGCTCCAGAAGATCGTCGTATCCAGCGTCGCGCTGCAGGTCGTGGCCACCATCGGCGCACGCCACCAGTGCCCGCGGCGCAGCCGGTCGAACACGGTGATGTCCAGCAGCTGAGCGGCGATGAAGGCCAGGCACGAGGCCACCGCAATGCGCGGCGTGGCGATCCAGATCGACAGCAGCACCGCCAACGCGAAACCGGCCCAGGCCACCTTGCGCGCGGCCTGCGGCCCGAAGCGGCGGTTGATCAGGTTGCTCACCAGGAACGCCACCGGATAGCTGAAGGCGCCCCAGGTCAGCCAATCGTTGATCGGGTACTGCACCAGCACGTTGCTGCCCAGCACCACCACGCCCATGGCCAGCACCGCCAGCAGCAGCGACGGCGCGGTCAACGGGGCAAAGGCAATGGCAGGACGCTCAGACACGGCGCACCAGGGAGGTCAGGGAAGCGGCGGATTATCCGGGCTTGGGCGGGCCGGGGCCAGCCCAGGCCGGTTCATCTAGAAGCGTTCGCTCATGCTGGAGGCCGCCGCGCCGGTGGTCGGCAGGAACGCCAGTGCCGTGCCATGGGCGTTGGCCACCGTCCAGCCGGCACCGGCCGGGGTCGGGATGAATTCCAGCACGTCGCCGGTCTTCACGCCTGCGGCCGGGTTGTCGGCGCGTGCCGGCCATTCCACCACCGCCAGTTCCTCCGGCGCCTGCGGGTTCTTCAGGTCCACCCGGTAGCTGCCGTCGGCCTGGTGCGCCACGCGCGCCACGGTCAGCGGCGGCAGCGGGCCGGCCTTCTTCGCTTCGGCCCGGGCCATGCGGTTGTGCGGCATGGAGGCGTCATGCAGCTCGCTCACCCCCAGCGCACTCAGCCACACCGGCGCGGTAATCACCGCCAGGCTGACCACCGAAGTGGTCAGCACACTGCTGGTCACCGGCGAGGCGTGGCTCAGGTTCTGTGCCGTGGCGGGCAGGGCGGTGGCCATCAACGCCAGCGCCAGCAGCGACGCGCGCGCAACGGGTCCAATACGTTTCATGCAGCCGCGCCTTTCGCCCTGCAACCCGATTGCCGGACACCGCCTACCACTGCGCGCTCGGTTCGCTGTTCTGGGCCACGGTCGCATCGGTGGGCAGGAACGCCAGCGCCGCGCCATCGGTCGTGGCCACGGTCCAGCCGGCGCCACCCTGGGAGGGCGTAAAGGCCAGCACGTCGCCCACCTTCACCGCGTCTACCGGGTTATCGGCGCGCGCCGGCCAGGCCAGCACCGCCAGATCGTCCGGCGCCTGCGGATTCTGCAGTGCCAGTTGCACGCCCCCTTCGGCGGTGCGTTCCACCTTCTCCACGGTCAGCGGCGGCAGCGGCCCGGCTTTTTTCGCCTCGGCACGCGCGCGGCTGCGTCGGGCCGAACCGTCACTGGCCTTGCTCAAGCCGGCCGAAACCAGCCAGATCGGCGCGGTCACCACCACCACGCTCATCACCGAGGTGACGATGACGCTGCTGGCCACCGGGTGCTGCTGGCTCAGTTCCTCTGCCGAGGCGGGCAGGCTGGCGGCGCACAGCGCAACAGCCAGCAAGGGTGAAACGGCCAGTCGGGAAATCCGTGTCATGGGCAACTCCTGCGTACGTCGAAATGGGGGGCAGTATGCCTGCACCGTCTCCGGTGCAGCGGTCTCACGGCTTGGGCGCGGCAATGCCGTCCACGGGCACGTGCGCAATCGGCAACTCCATCTGCAGGCCCTTCTGCTGCTGCACGAAGTCGAACACCGACTCCACCGTCACCACCGAATAGTTGCCGGAGATGCGCTCGCTGGCCGGGTGGTCGGTAACGGCGGCATTGGGCACGAAGAACCGCGCGCCCAGGCGCTTGCCCACGCCGATGTGCAGCGTGCTGGGCCGGTACTGGTGGTCCTTCAGCCACGCCTGCACCTGGGTGCGGTTGACGATCAAGGTGTTGTCTTCGAGTTGGGCCATGGCCGCGGCCAGCACTTCGAGCACCCACTGGTTGGAGTTCTGGTAGTCGGTGCTGAAGGGGTAAGCCACCACGCTGTAGCGCGCCTCGTGCAGGGCGCGCGCCTGGATCGCCGGCTTGGTCAGCATTGTCTTGAGTGCAGCGCGCAGCGCAGGCGCCGGCACGCCGATGCGCAGATCGGTATGCGCGGACGTTTCACCGATGAAGGTGCCCACGCCCTCGCGGAACAGATGGGATGCATCGGTCTTGCACGGATTGAGCAGGTGCACCGCGCGCCACTGGCCATCCTCTTCGCGCAGCAGGAAGGCCACATGGCTGTGGCGCAGGCCGTACTTGCTCAGGTCCTGGCCGCCACGCGCGATCAGCACGACGTCCACATCCCCCAGCGCATCCAGCGTCTCGGTGGTGGCCAGCGCCACGTCGAACATCGAGGCCAGGGCGGCCGGTGTCGGATAGCGCTCCACGCACTGCGGCTCGGCCTGCGCGCTCGCCACCGCACCCAGCAATACACCGCACAGCACGAAGCGGCGCAGGCGTTTGATCAGCGGGCGAGGGGCATCATCCATGGCGTGTGTTCTCCAGCGGCACCGTGCCGCCGGCGCATCATAGCGCCGCGATCAGCGTGCCGGCTCGCCGCGTCGCATTTCCCGTTCACAGTCGTCGCTGATCGGGACAATCGGCAGTGGCCGGCGATCGCCTTTGCGGTCGCGCAGTGCGGGCTGTTCGCGCGCGGCATCCACCTGCTGCTGGCAATGCCACGACAGCGGGTCGTGCACGGTGTCCATGCTCGAACAGGCGGTCAGCAGCAGGGCCGATGCCGACAACATCCAGATGCGCATCGGTGTTCTCCATTCCTTGAGGGCCGCCGAATCTACCGTCATCCTGGCGTGGTGGAAAGCGCGTCCCCTGCCGCCGTCATCCGGCAATGCCCAAGCGCACGCGCACCTGTTCGGCCACGCGCGCAGTGTCGCGCAGCGGCTCGATCCGCCCTGCGGTCTGCCACTCCAGCCAACGCGGCTGCAGTCGCCCGCGTTCGCGCAGGGCCTGCTGGAACTGCGCCAGCCGACCCTGCGCCTGCGCGGCCAAGGCCACTGCCACGGGCATCCGCGTAGCGCAGGCCTCCGACAGCAGGTTCACCGAATCGGGCGACACCACCACCCGGTTGGCCCAGCCGAGCAACCCGGCGTACGGGTTGACGCCGTCGCCGCCATCGCCCCAGATCACGTGCGGCAGATCGGCGAATGCACTGCGCAGCGCGCCCACCAACGCCGGTGGCGTGCGCCGCGAGGTGGTCGCCAGCAGGCTGCCGCTTTCGGCACGCAGTTGCGCGGCCACCTGCTGGAAGACCTGCACCATGTCCGGCTCGTGCCACGGCGCGTGCGGGGTAGGGCCGCCCACCAGCAGCGCGGTGCGCGGGCCGGGCAGGGCACCGAACGCGGCAAATGCGGCACGCCCGCAGGCCAGCCAGTCGTCGTTGACCGGGTTGAGGCTGCCCAGCAGGGTCAGCACGTTCTCGCCGCGCAGGGTGTCGTGCTCGGGCACCACCAGCAGGTCCCAATGGCGCGCGCCGATGCGCGGGTCCAGGATCTGCACCACCTTGCTGCCGCGTCGGCGCAGCTCGCGCAGCGCCCCGGCCGCCTGGCGGCCACAGCCGATGGCCAGCTCCGGCGGGGCGGCGGCCAGTGCCGCAAAGGCATCGCCATAGCCGTGTGCGGCGCCCGGCAAGGCGCGCGGCGCCAGCCAGCGCCACGGCGCGCGCGGGGCCAGGACCAGCGGGTGATGCGCCCCCAGTTTCAACGCAGACGCCAGCGCCACGGCCTGCCGCACATTGCCGGCACGGCCGTCAGTGATCGTCCAGGGCGGACTCCATCGTTTCACGTATGGCATTAATTCGTTTCAGTCAGGCTGGGTGTTGCAACTGTCGCGACACTCTACACTGCCAGCCTTCGCCGATCGCGCCGTTGCCCGTCACCGGTGGCGATGCCGCCACGGTTCCCCTTTCAACAGGAGGCTTCATGTCCAACGTACTCAACGATGCTGCGCTCGACCAGTTGTTCCGTACCGCCCGCACCCAGAACGCCTTCCTCGACAAGCCGGTGGAAGAAAGCCAGCTCAAGGCGCTGTACGAGCTGCTGAAGTGGGGCCCCACCGCCGCCAATGGCAGCCCGGCGCGCTTCGTGTTCGTGACCTCCCCCGATGCCAAGGCCAAGCTGGGCCCGGCGCTGTCCGAAGGCAACCATGACAAGACCCTGGCCGCCCCGGTTACGGTGATCGTCGCCTTCGACGAAGACTTCCACGAAAAGCTGCCCTACCTGTTCCCGCATGCCGACGCCAAGTCCTGGTTCGACGGCCCGCGCGAAGGTCGCACCGAGTCGGCGTTCCGCAACGGCAGCCTGCAGGGCGCCTACCTGATCCTGGCCGCCCGCGCGCTGGGCCTGGATGCCGGCCCGATGTCCGGCTTCGACAATGCCAAGGTCGACGAAGCCTTCTTCAAGGGCACCGCGATCAAGTCGAATTTCCTCGTCAATCTGGGGTACGGTGACCCTTCGGGCCTGTTCCCGCGGCTGCCTCGCCTGAGCTTCGACGAAGCGGCCCGCATCGAATAAGCGTTCCCGCCGGACCCTGGCCCGTCCGCGCGGACGGGCTGTTTGCCTCACCTTCTTCTTTTCCCTTCGCTTTCGAGAGAGACCTGACATGACCATGACCCGCAAACTGCTGTTGCCGCTGGCCCTGACCCTGGCCATCGCCGCCKGCTCCAAGCCGGCCGACGACGCCGCCGCCCCGGCCGCCGATGCCGCTACTGCCCCGGCCGCTGCCACCACCACCACCCCGGCTGCCGATGCCGCCGCGGCTGCCCCGGCCGCTGCCGCCATCCAGATCGCCTCGGGCACCTACAAGCTCGACCCGTCGCACACCGACGTGCTGGTCCAGTGGAGCCACTTCGGCTTCTCGCACCCGACCGCCCACTTCGGCGCAGCCGAAGGCACCCTGGTGTACGACGCGGCCGACGTGACCAAGTCCACCGTGGAAGTGAAGCTGCCGCTGAGCGGCCTCAACAGCTTCACTGCCAAGTTCGACGAGCACCTCAAGAGCGCCGATTTCTTCGACGCCGCCAAGTTCCCGGCCGCCACCTTCAAGAGCACCAAGGTTGAAGCCAACGGCACCAACAAGCTCACCGTCACGGGCGATCTGACCATCAAGGACGTCACCAAGCCGGTGACCCTGGATGTCACCATCAACGGCGGCGGCGAGCACCCGATGGCCAAGGTCCCGGCCGCCGGCTTCGATGCCACCACCACCATCAAGCGCAGCGATTTCGGCGTCGGCGCGTATGCCCCGAACGTCAGCGACGAAGTGAACATCCGCATCACCACCGAAGCCACCGGCGAAAAGCCGGCTGCGTAATCGGTCGTTGATGTAGAAACAGCAGAAAGCCCGCCGAAAGGCGGGCTTTTTGTTTGTGCGCGACGGGTCCAACGCGTCGCCGGCGCCGGTGTCGGCGTCATGCGCGTGCCCTGGCCGCCCCGCCCGGCCCCGTACTCGACGACCCGGGCCCCAACCCCGTGTTCGATGACCATACCCGCCCGGTAGAGCCACGCCATGCGTGGCTGCTCTCCGCGCGCACCGTCCGCCTCACGGCAGCCACGCATGGCGTGGCTCTACCGGGGGCACACCGTTTGCCTCGCGCCAGCCACGCATGGCGTGGCTCTACCGGGTGCACACCGTTTGCCTCACGTCAGCCACGCATGGCGTGGCTCTACCGGATGCACACCGTCTGCCTCGCGCCAGCCACGCATGGCGTGGCTCTACCGGATGCACACCGTCTGCCTCGCGTCAGCCACGCACGGCGTGGCTCTACCTCGCGTATCTGCATCTCGTACACTTCCTCGCTTCGCGCGCCCCCGCGCAAAGGAGCACCCCGTGCAAGACGCACAGTATTGGATGATGGAATTCTGGACCGGCCTCAGCCTGTTCGACCTGATCGGCGGCACCGTGCTCGGTGCGCTCATCGGTCTGCTGCTCGGCATCGCCACCTGGCTGGCCATGTACCGCCGCGGCTGGCTGGCGCGCCGTCACCGCTGGCACCACTGGACCGTGGCCACCTACGTGGTGGTGCTGCCACTGCTGTTCGGTTTCACCGGCCTGCAACTGGGCTTTACCGCGGGCGCGCAGCGCGCGCTGTACAAGCAGATCGACCACTTCCAGCCGCACCTGCAGACGCTGGTCGCCAGCTGGCTGGTCGATTTCGAACAGTCCCTCGACGATCCCGCGTTGGCCACGCTCATGCGCAGCGATGGCACCGTGCACGAGGTAACCCGCCAGGTTGTGGACGAGTACCTCGCCGACCACCCGCTCCCCGGCGCCGGCTACCTGCAGGGCGAGGGCACGATCCAGCGCTGGACCCGCCGCGGTGTCGGCCATGTGCGCAGCGCGTTGATGTCGCAGTGGGTGGAAGACAGCCTCTCCAGTGAAGCGGCCGGCTACAGCGGCGTGGACAAAAAAGTCTTCCGCGAAGCGCTCGGCATGCGCATGAACGAACTGCTGCACACCCAAGGCGCGATCCGCCTGCTCAAGGCGCAGCTCACCAGCCTGATGCCCGGTATCTACCTTGGCCTGCTGCTGCCGCTCTTGATCGTCATGGCGCTGGTCCTGCTGGAAATCGGGCTGGCCCGGCGATACGGCTGGCGCCGCACCCCCGTAGAGCCGACCGTTGGTCGGCTGCWCTCCGAACCGRCTGCGTGAACCGCAACGTCAACCGCAACGTCAACCGCAACGTCAACGGCAGCCGACCAACGGTCGGCTCTACGGGTCAGCCTGCGGCAACCGTCGCTGCCACCTTGCCCAACCACCCGGTAGCAAAATCCGTCGGCAGCCGCCGCGTTGGCGCGGTCAACCCGCTGTCACGCAGAAACGCATGCGTGGCCTGCGCAAAACCCTGCCGCGCGATCAGCGCCGCCTGCTTCACAGCCGCCTGCTGCTTGCGCAGCTGCACGATCTGCAGGCTCGGCTTACCCGGCGCGGCAAACTTCTGGTAACGGCGCAGCTCATCGGCCACGAGCGCGATATCCGCGTTGGCCTGCAGCAGCGCCAGCTGCGCCTGTGCCAGCGGCACCAACGCCGTGCGCAGCGGTGCGACATTGCCGCCCACCGAAGGCGCCACCGCGTTCAAGGCCGTATCCAACGCGGGGTCGGCACGCTCGGCGCGGTCGATCAGGTCGGTCAGCGCCGAAGAAGAAACTGCTTGCATGGAAAAGCACCGGCCCAAAACGCGATTGTCGCATCCGCAGCCGGTGCCCGTCGCGGGCTCAGTCGCCGTCGTGCTCGTCGGCGTGGGCCTTCCAGTAGCCGGTCGAGCGGATCCAGTCCTTGGGCACGCCCAGGTGCCCCTCGATGTACTTGCGCATCATCCGCGCCCGGCGCGACTCGGTGGCGATCCAGTAGAACGTATCGCCCTCCGGTTCCTCGAAATCGGTCAGCACATCCTCCAGCAGCGTGCTGCTCACCGCATCGAAGCCGTTGCGCTCCAGCCACGACACCCGGATCCGGTCGTCCTCGGGCAGCTCCTGGCGGTCGGCCGAGTCGGGGATTTCGATATACACATCAGCCTGCGCGCCGTCCGGCAGCGTCTCCAGCCAGCGGCCGATCGCCGGCAGCGCGGTCTCATCGCCGATCAGCACATAGGTATCGAAATCCGGCGCCGTCACGTGCGAGCCACGCGGCCCACCCACGGCAATCGCGTCGCCCGGCTGCGCATTGGCCGCCCAGCTCGAGGCCACGCCATGCCCGTGCAGGACGAAATCCAGCGCGAGCTCACAGGTGTCCAGGTCCCACCAGCGCGGGGTGTAATCGCGCGACGGTGAGGGCGTCTGCCCTTCCGGGTAGCGCGGGCCCTCGGCGGTCATCGTCGGCACCACGAACTGCCCCTCCGCATTGGGGAAGAACAGCTTCACGTGGTCGTCCGGCGACAGCGACACAAAGCCTTCCAGTGCCGGCCCGCCCACGATCACCCGACGCATGCACGGGCTGATCTCCTCGGTGCGCAGCACCTGCAGGGGGCGGAACTTCACGGTATGACGTACCAGCTTGTTTTCATGCAAAGCCATGGGGAACACCTGTCAGCAAATGCGCCGCAGTGCGGCGTAGGGGGATGACCTGGCTGGCCGGGGCTGGCTGGGTCGAATGCATTGAAAAAACGGGGAGGGCATCTCAGCGTCCTTGCCCACGGATCACCGCGGCCGCCTCGCGCAGCGCCTGCGCCACGCTGGCCGCGTTGTCCTCGTTCCAGCGGCCGTGGCACAGGGCCAGCGCATGCTTCAACTCGCGCAGGCCATCGCGCACGCTCGGCGGCAGGTTGGCCTTGGTGATCGTGCGCGCGCTGGCCCGCACCCGCTGCAGCGCCGCGTCCACCTCCTCGCGCTGCGCGGCCAGCTCGGCCAGGCCCAGCGCACTGAGCTGGTAGCGCTTGCGCCCACCGTCCTCGACCGCGCCCACCCAACCGGCCGCCTCGAACTGCGCCAGCACCGGGTAGATCGAGCCCGCACTGGGCGTATACACCCGCACGAACATGTCGCTGATCAGCTGGATCAGCTCATAGCCATGCCGCGGCTGCTCACCCAGCAGCGCCAACACCAGCAAACGCAGATCGCCGCGGCTGAGGGGCCGGGCGGTCAACGGGCGGGCAGGGCGATCGAGGTCACGCGGAGCGGTCATTTCGATATATCGAATGAAGTGACGGAACGATATATCGAAATCATGACCACATCCACCCTCGGAGACAACACGGCAGGGATGCGTTCAGGTCCATAGACCCAGGTCGAATGGCCCGGCCAACTGCCCAACCCAACCCAACCCAACCCGCGCGCCCCTATCTCTCCACCCACTCATCACCCGCTGGCGCCCGCGCCACCAAGCGGCCGATCCTCACTGCGGCATAAACCCATGATCGCGCGACGCACGCGTAACTGCGCGACCCGCCAGAAATCACGCGACCCACCCACGACCCCGCGCCTCACCCGTAAACCGCGCGTTCCCCCGCGATCACGCGACCCACCCGTAACCCCGCGTTGCCCCCGCGATCACGCGACCCACCCGCGATCACGCGACCCACCCGCGATCACGCGACCCACCCGCGATCACGCGACCCACCCACGATCACGCGACCCTCCCACGAC
>NZ_JBFULC010000048.1:0-32088 GCF_056400525.1 Stenotrophomonas sp. P5_A9 | reverse complement strand
CGACGGGGGCGCGCGGTGCCGGTGGTGCGGCGACAGCGCCGGGCTTGGCGCCGGGGGCGGCGCCGCCGTGCAGCTGGTCGAGCAGCGCTTCGAATTCGTCTTCGCCGATCAGGCCGTCGTCGGTCTTCTTCGGTGGTGTCACCGCCGTCGGTGCGGCGCCGCCGTGCAGGGTGTCCAGCAGGGCTTCGAATTCGTCGTCGGTGATCAGCCCGTCGCTGCCGGGCGCGGCGGCGGCCGGTGCCGGCACCGCCGGGCCGTTGACGTCGAACTGCGCGATCAGCTCCGGCGGTGCATAGCCCGGCTCGGTGCCGGCGGCGACCGAATCGAGCATGGACTGCAGGTAATCCAGCGACTGCTGGGCCGCATCGAAATGATGGGCCTGCAGCACCGCCTTGCCCGAGCGCGCCATGCCCAGGGTTTCCTCGGCGGCGTGGCACAGCTCGACCATGGCCTGGATGCCGAGGAAGCCGGCACCGCCCTTGAGCGTGTGGAAACCGCGGAACACCGCGTTGAGCTGGTCACTGTCCTGGGGCGACTGCTCCAGCGACACCAGCTGTTCGCCGAGGCGATCCAGGATTTCCTGGGCCTCGAGGATGAAATCGGCAGCAATATCGTCTGGAACAGCACTCATGGTTTTACAGCCCCAAATCGGAAAGCAGGTCGTCAGCGTCGACCTGTGACACCTGGTGGCGATCCAGGCCGCTCACGGCCGGGCCGGCCAGGCCGTTGTCGCGCTTGTGCGCGTTGTCGTCCTGCGGTGGCAGGCCCAGCGCACCGAAGCCCTCATGCACGCGGCGCACGATGCCGACCACGCGGCGGATGATCTGCCCGGTGAGGTCCTGGTAGCTCTGGGTGAGCGCGATCTCGGTGAGGTTGTGGCGGATCTTGTCCAGCTGCTGGTCCTGGTCGGCCGTCAACCCGTTGGCGCGCAGCTGCTCGGTGAGCGCGCGGCATTCCTCGGCCAGATCCAGGGTGCGGTGGGTGGCCTGTTCGGTCATCGCCACCACGTGGTCCAGGCGCGCGCAGGCATCGTCCAGCTCGCCGGCTTCGCTGGGCAGGCTGGGCAGTTCGCCCAACGCCTGGCCCAGTTCGCGGGCGAGCCGGTTCAGCCCGGCCATCATCGGCTGGGTGCGCAGCGCGGCCAGCGCGTCGATTTCCCGACGCCAGCCGGCTTCATCGCCGCTTTCCAGCGCGGCCAGGGCATCCTGCAGGCGCTGCACCAGCGCCGATTTGTCGCGAAGGGTTTCCATCAGGCGCTCGCCGCCAGGCGTTCGAAGATCTTGCCCAGCTTTTCTTCCAGGGTCTGGGCGGTGAACGGCTTGATGATGTAGCCGTTGACGCCGGACTGGGCCGCTTCGATGATCTGCTCGCGCTTGGCTTCAGCGGTCACCATCAGCACCGGCAACGTCTTGAGCTTGGCGTCGGCACGGATCGCCTTGAGCAGGTCGATGCCGGTCATCACCGGCATGTTCCAGTCGGTGACCACGAAATCGAACGACTGGCTCTGCAACAGAGACAGTGCGGCATGCCCGTCCTCGGCTTCGGCCGTATTGGTGAAGCCCAGATCGCCCAGCAGGTTCTTGACGATACGACGCATGGTCGAGAAGTCGTCGACGATCAGGATACGCATGTTCTTGTTCAAAGCACTTTCCTCGGTATCAATGGTTCTCGAGGCCGGCGTCGGCCGCCTCGAAGATCTTCAGTCGGCCACGCAGGCGCAATACCGCCTGGCCGTGGATCTGGCAGACACGCGACTCGCTCACACCGAGTACCGCGCCGATCTCCTTCAGATTCAGTTCCTGCTCGTAGTACAGCGACAGCACCAGCTGTTCGCGTTCGGGCAGCAGCCCGATCGCATTGCCCAGCTCGCGGCCGAACTCGCCGCGTTCTAGCACCTGCTGCGGGGTCGGGCCGCCCTGGGCGACGGTGTCCAGCTCGCCCTGGTCTTCAATGCGGGACTCCAGGCTCAGCACCTGGCCGCGTGCGGCGTCTTCCATCAGCCGCAGGTAGTCGGGCAGGGGCATGTCCATCGCGGCGGCCACCTCGGTGGCGCTGGCGGCGCGGCCGGTACTCTGTTCCAGGCGACGGATGGTGGAAGCGGCATCGCGGGCACGGCGGTGCACCGAACGCGGCACCCAGTCGCCGCGTCGGATCTCGTCGATCATCGAGCCGCGGATGCGGATCGAGGCGTAGGTCTCGAACGAGGCGCCCTGGTCGGCATCGTAGCTGCGCGAAGCCTCGATCAGGCCCATCATGCCGGCCTGGATCAGGTCATCCACTTCCACGCTGGCCGGCAGGCGCGCGGCAAGGTGGTGGGCGATGCGTCGGACCAGGTCGGAGTGCTGTGCGATGCACTCGTTGGCGGCCGTGCGCTGGACTTCTTTGTATCTTGCGGCGCCTTTCATGCGGTCACCCCGCGTTGCTTGAGGATGCGTTCCAGGAAGAATTCGACCCCGCCACGTGGCTCGGTCGGTGCCTGCCAGCGGGCGGTGCGGCGGGCGATCTCGGTGATGGCCAGCGCGGCCGGGCTGGACGGGTAGGCCTTGACCACCGGCTGCTGGCGCTGCACCGACAGGCGCAGCCAGTCGTCCTGCGGCACGCAGCCGAGGTAGTTCAGCGACACATCGGCGAGGAACTTCTCGCAGACCCGGGTCAGTTTTTCGTACAGCACGCGGCCTTCGTTCGGGTCACGGACCATGTTGGCCACCACCTGGATGCGGTCTACGCCGCGCTCGCGCGAGAGCACTTTGATCAGCGCGTAGGCGTCGGTAATGGAGGCCGGCTCGTCGCAGACCACCACCACGGTATCCTGCGCGGCCTGGCAGAAGGTCAGCACGCCATCGGTGATGCCCGCGGCGGTGTCCACCACCATGAAGTCCAGCTCGCGCTCCAGTTCGGAGAACACGTTGACCAGGCCGACGTGTTCGGCCGGCTGCAGTTCGGCCATGTGGCGGCGACCGGACGCGGCCGGTACCACCAGTACGCCACCCGGGCCCTCCAGGATCACTTCTTCCAGGGTGCAGCGCCCGGCGACGAGGTCGGCCAGGGTCAGCTTGGGCTGCAGGCCCAGGATCACATCGATGTTGGCCAGCCCGAGGTCGGCATCCAGCAGCAGCGTGCGCTTGCCCATGTCGGCCAGCGCCACGGCCAGGTTGGCCGAGACGTTGGTCTTGCCCACGCCGCCCTTGCCGCCGGTGACGGCGATGGTGCGCACAGGGCCCAGCGGCTGGCTGCGGGTGGCAGACAGCGGGAAGGTCTTGGTCAGCTTGGCGTACTCACGCGACGGCATGGTTGAACTCCGGGTTGCAGGGCATATCGGCCGCGCGGCGCAAATCTTCAAGGCGAAGTACAAGATTGGCGGCACTGGCCCGGTGCAGGTCTTCGGGAACGTCCTGGCCATCGGTGACCCAGGTGATCGGCAGGCGGTGGTCCACGGCCACCGACAGGGCGGTGCCGAAGCGACCGGTTTCGTCCAGCTTGCTCAGCACCACGCCCTGCGGGTTGGCGGCGCTGAAGCGGCGGACAACCTCGTCCATGTCGCCGAAGCTGGTGTTGGCCGGCAGCACCAGCAGGGTGCGGATCTGCTCGGCGGCGCGCAGCCACTGCAGCTGGGCGGCCAAGGCGCGGTCACGCGGACCCAGCCCGGCGGTGTCGATCAGCACCAGCTTGTAGTCCTTCAGGCGCTCCAGCAGCCGGTTCAGGTCGCTGCCGCTGCTGGCCTCGTGCACGGCGATGCCAAGCTGGCGGCCGAAGCCGTACAGCTGCTCGCGGGCGCCGATGCGGCCGGTGTCGGTGGTGACCAGGGCAACGTCGCGGGCGGCGTGCTTCTCGGCGAAGCGCGAGGCCAGCTTGGCAATGGTGGTGGTCTTGCCGGCGCCGGTCGGGCCGACCAGGGCGATCACGCCGCCGGCCTCGAGCGGATCGACCGGGGCGATCGGCAGCTTCCTGGACAGCAGGCCCAGCATCAGCCCGCGGCCACGGTGGGCTTCGGTGTCCAGCGGAATCTGCATGGCCACGTCGCGGCTGATGCCGGCATCGAAGCCGTATTCGTCCATCAGGTCCAGCGCGGCGGCACGCACCGGCGCGCCGCGCAGGCGCTCGTCGGTGAAGCGGTGCATTTCGCGCTCGATGACCTGGCGCATGCCGGCCACTTCGTGGCGCAGCTGGCGGATCTCTTCGTCATCGCGCGGCACCATCATCAGTTCGGTGGTCACCGGCAGCGGCTGGGCCTGCGCCGGTTCGGCGGCGGCCAGCGGCGCCGGCGCCTGCAGCGCGGTCTCAACCGGCGGAGCCAGTACGGCAGGCACCGGGGTGGGCAAGGCCTCGACGATGGGGGCGGTCACGACCGGAGCGAGCTCGACCGGCACCGCCATGCTGACCGGCAGCGGCGGCATGGCCACCTGCGCGGCTGGCACATGCATCTGGAAGTGCGGCTCATCCTCCATCGGCGGATCGATGATGAAGCGGGCGCGGTTGATCGGGGCCGGTGCAGCGACGGCGGCCGGTGCAGCGACGGCGATCGCCACGGCGGGCTCGTCCTGCGCCATCGCAGCGGCAGCGGCCTGTTCGACATTGAAGGGGGCGAAGATCTGTTCCGGCAGCGACGATGCGGCCATCGACGGTGCGCTGGCGTGGGCCAGGGTGGCGGCGAAACCGCTGCTGCCGCGCGGCGGCACGATTTCGTTGGCCGAATCCAGGGTGCGACCGGTCGCGCCGACGGCGGCGCGGGCCAGGGCGGCCACGGCCGAGGTGGTGGCGGCCACCGGTTCCGGCGCGGCGGTGGCGGRCCTGCGACGGGTCACCGCGGCAATGACTGCATCGGCGGCATTGCGCGGACGCGGCACCGGCGGCGGCGCGACATCCTTGCGTGCCGCTTCCAGCGCACGCTGCACCGCGCCTTCGTCGTAGTTCGCCGCCGCCACGATCTCGACGCCTTCCTCGATCCGCCGGTTGGACAGGATCACCGCATCAGGACCATGTTCCTTGCGCACCAGGTTCATGGCCGAGCGCATATCGGAGGCGACGAAGCGTTTGATTTTCATGCTGTGGTACCGGGACTGGGGCGGCGGAGTAGTCGAAGGGAAGCGCTGGTTGTCGGTGGTCTGCACGGTCCGGGTTTCCCTTTATGTCCTGCTGCGTTGATATCGAATGGGGTGTGTCTGTTTTCTGGCGCGTTGCCGTCGGCGTTCCGGCGTCAGCTGATCGTGCCGACCAGCTTCAAGCGTTTGTCCTCGGGCACCTCGCTGTAGGCCAGCACCGACAGCGAGGGGACGCTGTGGCGCACCAGCCGTGCCAGCGCGGCACGTACCGGGCCGGGGACCAGCACGACCGCCGGCTCGTTCTTCGCTTCCTGCTTGCTGACACAATCGGCCAGACTTTGATGCAGTCGCTCGGCGAGTCCGGGTTCCAGTGCAGCGCCGTTGCCCTGTGTGGACTCCTGCAAGACGCGTTCCAGTTGCGGGTTGAGGGTGAACACCGGCAGCTCGGCCGACATCCCGGCGATCTCCTGCACGATGAAACGTCCCAGCGCGTTGCGCACCGCGGCGGTCAGTACCGTCGGGTCCTGGCTGACCGGCGCGTTCTCCACCAGCGACTCCACGATCTTGCGCAGCTGGCGGATCGGGATGCGCTCGATGAGCAGGTTCTGCAGCACGCGCACCACGGCCGACAGCGGCAGCGATTTGGGGGTGAGGTCTTCCACCAGCTTGGGCGCGCTCTTGGCCAGGTTGGCCAGCAGCTGCTGCACTTCCTCGTGGCCGAGCAGTTCCGGGGCGTGTTCGCGGATCAGGTGCGACAGGTGGGTGGCCACCACCGTGGCCGGATCGACCACCGTGTAGCCCATCGATTCGGCATGCGCACGCTGGTGCGGCTGGATCCAGGTGGCGTCCAGCCCGAAGGCGGGGTCCTTGCCGGCAATCCCCTCCAGCGTGCCCAGCGCGCTGCCCGGGTCCAGTGCCAGCTCGCGGTCGGGATGGATGTCGGCGGTGGCCACCGGCACGCCGTGGATCAGCAGGCGGTAGCCGCTGGCCGGCAGCTCCAGGTTGTCGCGGATGTGCACCGAGGGGATCAGGAAGCCGATGTCGTGGGTGAGCTTGCGGCGCACGCCCTTGATGCGCGCCATCAACTCGCCGCCCTGGTTCTTGTCCACCAGCGGGATCAGCCGGTAGCCCACTTCCAGGCCCAGCGGATCGACCGGGCGCAGTTCGTCCCAGGTCAGTTCGGCAGTGGGCGAGGGCGTGGCACCGGGCAGGCCCAGGGCGTCGCTGCGACCGGCGGCCGGGGTCTCGGCGGCACGTGCAGCGGCGTTGCTCTTTTTCCAGGCCTTCCAGGCCACGAAGCCCAGGATCGCGGCCAGCGTCAAGAAGGCGACGTTGGGCATGCCCGGGACCAGGCCGACCACGCCCATGATCGCCGCGGCGATGGTCAGTGCCCGGTACTGGCCGAACACCTGGCCCATCATGGCCTGGGCCATGTCCTGCGAGCGCGAGGCGCGGGTGACCAGCATCGCCACCGCCGAGGACACCAGCAGGGCGGGCAGCTGCGCCACCAGGCCGTCACCGATGGACAGCAGGGTGTAGGTTGCAGCGGCTTCGCCGAACGGCATGCCGTGCTGGAGCACGCCCACCGCCAGGCCGCCGAGCAGGTTGATGAACAGGATCAGGATGCCGGCGATGGCGTCGCCACGGATGAACTTGCTGGCACCGTCCATCGCACCGTAGAAGTCGGCTTCCTCGCGCACTTCCTCGCGCCGGGCTTTGGCCTCCTCGCGCGTCAGCAAACCGGCGTTGAGGTCGGCATCGATGGCCATCTGCTTGCCGGGCATGGCATCGAGGATGAAGCGGGCGGTCACTTCGGACACGCGCCCGGCGCCCTTGGTGATGACCACGAAGTTGATGATGGTCAGGATCGCGAACACCACGATGCCGACGGCGTAGTTGCCGCCGATCACGAACTCGCCGAAGGCGGCGATCACCTTGCCGGCTGCCTCGTGGCCGTTCTGGCCGTTGAGCAGGATCACGCGGGTGGAGGCCACGTTCAGCGCCAGCCGCAGCATGGTGGTGATCAGCAGCACGATCGGGAAGATGGTGAAGTCCAGCGGCCGCTTCACGTACACCACCGCCAGCAGCACCATCAGCGAGATGGCGATGTTGAAGGTGAACAGCGCGTCCAGCACCGGCGCTGCCAGCGGCACCACCACCATGGCCAGCAGCGCCAGCACGATCAGTGGCGCGCCCAGGCCGTTGCGGATCATGTCCAGGGCCTTGCGCGCGTTCATGCCGGCGCTGGCGGGCTGCGCGCTCATGGGCGGCCTCCCTTGCCGAATTCATCCACATCGATGCTGGGCGCAGCCGGCATCGGCCCGCCGCGCCAGGTGCGCAGCTGGTACACGTAGGACAGAACCTGGGCCACGGCCGAATACAGTCTCACGGGAATTTCCTTTCCAAGTTGACCTTCCCGATACAAGGCGCGTGCCAAAGGCGGGGCGGAGACGATGGCGACCTTGTTGCCGTCGGCCACTTCACGAATGCGCAGGGCGGTTTCGTCCACGCCCAGGGCCACCACGGTGGGGGCGCCCATCTTGCCGCCCTCGTATTTGAGGGCCACCGCGTAGTGGGTGGGGTTGACCACCACCACGTCGGCGGTGGGCACCGCTTCCATCATCCGGCGGTTGGACAGCTGCTGCTGCAGCTGGCGGATGCGGCCCTTCACCTCGGGGCTGCCTTCGCTTTCCTTCATTTCCCGGCGCAGCTCTTCCCGGGTCATCTTGAGCTTGCGCATCCAGTTCCAGCGCTGGTACGGCGCATCGATGGCGGCCAGCAGCATCATGGCCCCGCCGGTGGCCAGCATCAGCTTCAGGGTGAAGCCCAGGCCGTGCACCATGGCCGCTTCCAGGGGCTGGTTGAGCAGGTCGCGCAGCGGGCGGATGCCGTGCCACACCACCAGCCCGGCGGCGGTGCCGACAAAGGCGATGCGCAGCAGCGACTTGGTGAATTCGGCGATCGCCTCCGGGCCGTACAGGCGCTTCAGCCCGGCCATCGGGCTGAGCCGGGTCAGGTCGGGCATCAGCGACTTGTTGGACCAGCGCAGCCCGCCCATCACCACCGGCGCCAGGAAACTGGCCAGCAGGCAGATCAGCACCAGTGGCCACATCGCCAGCAGCAACTGCAGCAGCAACTGGCCGAAGTGGCCAAACAGCGCCTGCGGGTGCATGCGCAGCCCCGGCTCCGGGCTCAGTGCCAGCTTCATCCACTCCTTGGCGCCATTGCTGATACTGCCCGAGTAGGCCATCAGGGCCAGCACGCCGGCACCGAACACCGCCGCGGTGGCCAACTCCCGCGAACGCGGGATATTGCCCTGCTCGCGGGCGTCGCGCAGGCGTTTTTCGGTAGGGAGCTCGGTCTTTTCGCCGGCTTGTTCGTTTTCGGACATGGGCTGCACGACACGGGGGGATTACCCGGGTAGTGCAAGAACCGTTCCGTGACGGGGGCCGGCCACCCACGGCCGCGCGCGATCCGGGTAGTGCCGGCCGCTGGCCGGCTCAAGGCGATGCCTCAAAGTTCCATGGACAATCAGCCAGCGGCCGGGACCGATCCTGGCGCGCTGGTTGCCTGCCGCCGGCTGAGTTCAATGGTCATGCCAACCTCGAACGCTTGCCGAGGATCGGCAGTCCGCTGCCGCGCGACCCTACCGGCGGCTGGCGCCTGCGGCGTTGCCGGTAGCGCCAGCCGCGACCTCCACCCGCGGTCGTGGATGGTCGTGCAGCTGCATGAAGCGTTCCGGGTCCACCGGGCGCCCCAGCAGGTAGCCCTGCAGGTAATCACAGCCCAGCCGCTCCAGATACGCGCGCTGCCCGGCGGTTTCCACGCCTTCGGCCACGATGTCCATGTCCAGCGCGTGGCCGAGGGCGACGATGGCCGAGACGATCACCACGTCCTCGGAGCTGTTTTCCAGGTCGCGCACGAAGGCGTGGTCGATCTTGATCTCGGTGGCGGGCAGTCGCTTGAGGTAGAGCAGGCTGGAATAGCCGGTGCCGAAGTCGTCGATGGAGATGCCCACGCCCAGGCTGGCCATCGCCTGCAGCAGCTTGAGGCTGGCGTCGGTGTCRCGCATGACCGTGCTTTCGGTGATTTCCAGCACCAGCCGGCGCGGCTCCAGTCGGTGTTTCTTGAGTACCTCGCGCACTTCCTGCAGCAGGTGCGGCGCGCTGAACTGGATCGGCGACAGATTCACCGACACCGTCCAGCTTTCGTGACCGGCGTTCTGCCACTGGCGCAGCTGGCGGCAGGCTTCGTCCAGCGCCCAGCGGCCGATTTCGTTGATGACGCCGCTGCGTTCGGCCAGGCGGATGAAACGGTCCGGGGGAATCAGGCCCTGTTGCGGGTGATGCCAGCGGATCAGTGCTTCGGCACCGCTGACGCCGTGGCCGGCGACGCGGATCTTGGGCTGGTAATGCAGGAACAGCTGCTCGGTGCCGATCGCCCGGCGCAGGTCGGCCAGCAGCTGGAACTGCTGCTCGGCGCTGTCGTTCATCCAGTCGGCAAATACCGCGTAGGCGTTGCGCCCGGCTTCCTTGGCCTGGTACATCGCCGCGTCGGCAAAGGCCATCAGCTGGCGTTCGCTGGCGGCATGGTCGGGGCAGATGGCGATGCCGATGCTCGCGGTGACCTGCAGATCGTGGTCGGGCAGCAACGGGCCGCCACCCACGGTCTGGATGATGCGGCTGGCCAGGGTGGCGATGTCCTCGTCATTGTCGATGCGCACCACCAGCACGAACTCGTCGCCGCCGAGCCGGGCCAGCACGTCCGAGGGGCGCAGCAGCTGGCGGGTGCGCTCGGCCACGGCCACCAGCAGCGCGTCGCCGGTCTGGTGACCGTAGGCGTCGTTGACCTGCTTGAAGCCGTCCAGGTCCATGAACATCACCGCGAAGCGGCTGCCGCGCTGCTCGGCCTCGGCCAGGGCCTGCTCGATGCGCTGCTGCAGCAGCAGCCGGTTCGGCAGGCGGGTCAGGGGGTCGTGCAGGGCGGCCTGGGTGAGTTCGGCCTGGGCGACGTCCAGCGAACTGCGCAGTGTGTCGTTGCGCAGCCGTAGCAGCTGCGCCTGCATGCGTTGGTCCAGCCAGGACACGATCAGCACCACGGCCAGGATCGCCGTGGTGAGCACCAGCACCAGCGCGGCCAGCCACTGCGCCTGCAGGCCATCGCCGGCGGCGGCGCCGCAGATGCTGTCGGCCGGGAAGCGTGCGGCGGCCATGCCGGTGTAGTGCATGCCGACAATGGCGCTGCCCAGCAGCACGGCCGGCATCAGCCGGTGGCGCATGCGGCGCTGGCTGTGGCGCAGCCGGAAGGCAACGAACAGCGCGGTCCACGAGGCCGCCAGCGAGATCAGCAGCGACGCGGTGACCCAGCCGGGGTGGTAATCGATGCCCGGCTGCATGCGCATCGCCGCCATGCCCAGGTAGTGCATCGAGGCGATGCCGCTGCCCATCAGCAGCGCGCCCAGCGCCAGCCGCGAGTGCGGCAGGGTGGGGCGTGACACCAGCCACAGCGCGAAGATCGAGGAGGCCATCGCGGCCAGCAGCGACACTGCGGTCCAGCCCAGGTCGTAGCCCAGTGGGATGGGCAGGCGGAAGGCGAGCATGCCGATGAAGTGCATCGACCAGATGCCCAGCCCCATCGCGCAGCCACCGCCGAACAGCCACAAGGTGCTCAACCGCGCGCTGGGCGCGGTGGTGATCCGATTGGCCATGTCCAGCGCGGTGAACGACGCGAGCATGGCGACCAGCAGCGAAACCACGACCAACCACGGTGTGTAGCTGCCGTCGAGCATCGATGACTCTCCTTGGTCCGCACATCTGCAATGGCGTTGGGCATGCAGGCCGCACGTGCCTTTCCCCGGCGTGTGCGGCTCCCGGCCCCGGAACGCGGGCGGTGGCTACAGCCTACCGCCAACGATGGGGGGGAGAGCAAGTGTCCGCGCACACTTTTTCGTGAGGGCGGGGTGAATCAGCGGGTCACGCCGTCGGCGGCCTGGAAGGCGGCATCGAACAGGCGTTGCACGGGCGGGCCCATTTCGCCGGCCAGGACGGTGAGCAGGAACAGGCCCAGCAGCAGGGCCACCGGCAGGCCCAGCTGGATCGGGTTCAACGCCGGCGCCGCGCGCGCGAGCACGCCGAAGGCCAGGTTGATCGCCAGCATCGCCACCGTCAACGGCAGGGCCAGGCCGAGCGCGCCACGGAACACCTGCAGCGCGAAGGTCGGCGCCGCGCTGAGGAAGGCATCGATATCCGGCAGCGATGCACCGATCGGCACCGCCTTGTAGCTGTCCATCAACAGCGAGATCAGCGCCAGGTGGCCGTTGCTGCTGAAGAACAGCAGGCCGAACAGCAGGTAGAACCACTGCCCGATCACGCCCGAGCTGCCGCCGCGCAGCGGATCGCTCATCTGCGCGAAGGCCAGGCCGGTGCCCTGGGCGACCAGTTCGCCGGCCATCGCGCCGGCCTCGAACACCAGCCGCAGCAGGAAGCCGATCGACACGCCGATCGCCAGCTCGCGTGCGATGCCCAGCACGGTGGCCGCATCAAAACCGGTCCACGCCGGCACCGGCGGCAGCATCGGCGACAACGCCACGGCCAGCGCGCCGGCCAGCACCACGCGCACCCGTGACGGCACCGCACGCGTGCCGATCAAGGGCATGGCCATGATCATCGCGCCGATGCGCAGCATGGTCCACAGGATGGTGCCGATCATGCCGAAGGCCTGCAGGCCGTCGGCTGCCATCTGGGTGGCAGAATCCATCGTTGCTACCCGATCAGGTGGGGAATGCGCTGGAACAGCAGCGTGGTGTATTCCACCAGCTGGCCGAGCAGCAGGCTGCCGAGCGCGAACAGCACCGCGGTGAGTGCGGCGGCCTTGGCGACGAAGGCAATGGTCGGCTCGTTGAGCTGGGTGGCGGCCTGCACCACGCCGACCACCACGCCGACGATCAGCACGGTGAGCAGCAGCGGCCCGGCCACCCACAGCACCACGATCAGGCCACCACGCAGTTCGGTCAGGGCAAGTTCGGGCGTCATGTCACTGCACCGCGTTGAAGCTGGCCGCCAGGGTTCCGACCACCAGCACCCAGCCATCGACCAGCACGAACAGCAGGATCTTGAACGGTGCCGAGACCAGCATCGGCGACAGCATCATCATGCCCATCGACATCAGCACGCTGGCCACGACCAGGTCGATGATCACGAACGGAATGAAGATCAGGAAGCCGATTTCAAACGCGGTCTTCAGCTCGCTGGTGACGAAGGAGGCCACCAGCACCGGGAACGGAATCGCGTCCGGGCCGGAGTAGGTGCCGTGCCCGGCCATGCCGGCAAAGGTCATCAGGTCGGTCTCGCGGATCTGCGCCAGCATGAAGGCACGCAGCGGCGCGGTGGTCAGTGTCCAGGCGGTCTGGAAGTCGATCTCGCCGTTGAGGTAGGGCGCCATGCCGCTGCCCCAGGCCTTCTGCCAGACCGGCAGCATCACCATCGCGGTGAGGAACAGGGCCAGGCCCAGCAGCACTTGGTTGGAGGGGGTCTGGCCGGTGCCCAGCGCCTGGCGCAGCAGGCCCAGCACGATGATGATGCGGGTGAAGGCGGTCAGCACCAGCAGCATCGACGGGATCAGGGTGATCGCGGTCATCAGCAGCAGGGTCTGCAGCGGCAGGCTGACCGCCTGGCCGCCGATCTTGCCGACATTCACGTCCGGCAGCGACGGGGTGCCGGGCAGGCCGGGGGCGGCCATCGCCAGCGCGGGCAGCGCGCACAGCAGCAGGGTCAGCAGCAACGGCAGGTAACGGGTCCAGGAGGCGTTCGGGCCACGCATGATCAGGGTTCCTTGCGCAGCCGCTGTTGCAGCAGCTGGGCGAAATTCGGGAGGCTTTTGAAGTCGGGCAGGCGTGCCGGGACCGGCGTCGGCAGCGCTTCGGGCAGGTGGTGCAGGGTGTTGATGCCACCGGCGGTGACGCCCAGCAGCAGCTGCTCACCGTTGACCTCCACCACCACCACGCGCTCCTTGGCGCCCACGTTGAGGCTGGCCACCACGCGCAGGCCCTCGGCCGGGCGGAAGCCGCTGCCGGGCATGCGCTTGAGCAGCCAGCCCAGGCCGACGATCAAGGCCAGCACCGCCAGCAGCGCCAGCACCGCACCGAACATGCTCGGTGCGGCGGCCGCGTGCTGGCCGACCTTGGCTGCCGGCGTGCCGGCGGCGATGAGCAGCGATGCGATCAACGCAGTCTCCGGATCCGTTCGCTGGGGCTGACCACATCGGTGAGACGCACGCCGAAGCGATCGTTGATGACCACCACTTCGCCATGCGCGATCAGGGTGCCATTGACGAACACGTCCAGCGATTCGCCCGCGCCGCGTTCCAGTTCCACCACCGAGCCCTGGTTGAGCTGCAGCAGGTTGCGGATCGGCAGGCGCGCGCGGCCCACTTCCAGCGACAGCGTCACCGGCACGTCCAGGATCACATCCAGGTTGAGCTCGTCGCCGATCGAGGTGTCGTCGGATTGCAGCTGGGTGAACTGCGCCGGTGCCGGTTCGTTGGTGTCGATATCGTTCATTGCGGGTCTTCCTGCAGTACGGGAGCACGCGGGCGGGTGCCCGGCGGATGGGTGGCGGTGATCTTCACCGCGTTGAAACCGTTGGCGACGCCGAACTCACCGGTGAACACCGGGACGTTCTCCACACACACCGGCACCTGTTTGGGCAGCTCGATCGGAAGTACGTCGCCGATCTTCAACCGGGTCAGCTCACGCAGGCTCATGCGTTTGGTGGCCAGCACGCTGGACAGGGTGACTTCGGCGACGTTGAGCTGTTCGCGCAGCATCACGCCCCAGCTGGCATCGCGGTCGTTTCGGTCGCTCTGGATGCCGGCATCGAGCAGCTCGCGGATCGGCTCGAGCATCGAGTAGGGCAGGGTGACGTGGATGTCGCCGCCACCGCCGTCGAGTTCGACGTGCAGGCGGCACACCACCACGTACTCGCGCGGGGTGACGATGTTGGCGAAGTGCGGGTTGATCTCGGAGTTGATGTACTCCAGTTCCACGTCCATCACCGGCGCCCAGGCTTCCTGCAGGTCGGCGAAGGTCTGCTTGAGCAGCAGGTGGATGACGCGCATTTCGGTCGCGGTGAATTCGCGGCCTTCGATGCGGGTCGGATAGCGTCCGTCGCCGCCGAAGAAGTTGTCGACGATGGCGAACACCAGCGTGGGTTCGAACACGATCAGCCCGGTGCCGCGCAGCGGCTTGAAGCGGATCAGATTGAGGTTGGTCGGCACGTACAGCGAGTGCATGTAGTCGTTGAACTTGATCAGCTCGATGCCGCGCACCGACAGCTCGGCCGAGCGCCGGATCAGGTTGAACAGGCCAATCCGCCACAAACGCGCGAAGCGCTCGTTGACCATCTCCAGGGTCGGCATGCGCCCACGGATGATGCGGTCCTGGCTGGCGAAATCGTAATTGCGCGCCTCGCCGGGGGTGGGGGCATCCACATCGGTTTCGACCGCACCCGAATCCACGCCATGCAACAGCGCATCGATCTCGTCCTGGGAAAGCAGGTCATTCATGGTGTGCCCTTACTGGGTGACGAAGCTGGTGAAAAGCAGTTCGT
This sequence comes from Stenotrophomonas sp. P5_A9, assembly GCF_056400525.1. Taxonomy (NCBI): domain Bacteria; kingdom Pseudomonadati; phylum Pseudomonadota; class Gammaproteobacteria; order Lysobacterales; family Lysobacteraceae; genus Stenotrophomonas; species Stenotrophomonas sp. P5_A9. Next base: position 17,444 of record NZ_JBFULC010000048.1, on the reverse strand, counting down.
CGGCGCCCTTGGTGCCGGTTTCGGCCTTGAGCAGCTTCTGCACTTCGGCCAGCGAGTCGGCCTGCAGGCGTTCCTTGCCGGCACGATCGGCGATCTGGGTCGGCTCGACCTGCGAGAACAGCATCAGCAGCTTGGCGCGGATGGCCGGGGCATGCAGCTTGATCGCCTCCAGTGCGGCAGGGTCGCGGGTCATCAGCTGCACTTCGACCTGCAGGTAGCGCGGGCCGTCGAAGCTGCTGTTGAGGTTGACCACGAACGGCGGCTCCAGGCCGAAGTACTGCGCCGGGGCCGGCACGGCCTTGGTGGCGGCGGGCTTGGCTGTCTTCGTGTCGTGCTGGGAAGACGTGGCGAAATACCACGCACCGCCACCGGCGGCACCGGCAGCCAGCACGGCCACCAGGGCAGTGATCAACAACGGACTGCGCGGCTTGGCGGCCTTGTCCTTGTCGGCGGATTTCTTGGTTTTGTCGGCGGCTGCGGCCACGAGGGGAAGCTCCATTGGATTGCTTCCTGGCTACATGCAAAGGGCGTGCCTGAATGCCGGAGGCGGGGCGCGTCGGGTTTCTGGCGGGTGCGCGGTGTTGCGCGCATGGCGTGGTCGGAACGAAAGGCAGCCACGCATGGCGTGGCTCTACCGGTCCGCCCGGCTACGGGTAGAGCCACGCCATGCGTGGGTGAGGCCTTATCTACCCCGTCTGGCATTGCGGGGAGCCGGCCAGCGGCCGGCACTACCGGCTGTGTCGAGCCCGTCCGGCATTGCGGGGAGCCGGCCAGCGGCCGGCACTACCTGGGGCGCTTAGGCGTAGGCGTCGACCAGGCCGCGCTGGCGCATCAACTGCGCGGGGGACACGGTGATATCGGCCAACGCCGGTTCCCCGTCACCACCGCCGTGGCCGGTGCTGTCTCCCCCCGCCTTGCCATCCTGTGCCGTGTGCTGGTGGCCGACATCGGCGTTGCCCAGCTGGAAGCCTTGCTCGCCGAGCATTTCCCGCAGGCGTGGCAGGCTGGTTTCCAGCGCGTGCCGGACCTCGGCATGGGCGCTGCTGAAACTGGCGTGGACCTTGTCGCCGTCGATCTGCAGGCGCACTTCCACCTGGCCCAGGTCGTGCGGGGTGACGCGGATCACCGCATGCCCGATCTTCTGGTCGGCCAGCCAGCCGACCCGCGCGCTCATGGCGTCGCCGAAGTCATCGGCGCCCACATCGGGGGTGGCGGTCGGGCTGCCGGTGAAGGCGGCGCTGACCGCAGTGCCCTTGAGTTCTGCGGCGGCATGCAGGGCGTGCAGCAGTGGCGTGGCCGGCGCATCGCCGCCGTCGTTGCCGGCGATGGCATCGGTGACGGCCTTGAGCAGCTGGCTGTCGTCGGTCACCCCGGCATCGGTCGGCAGCACGATCGCAGCGGCCGGTGCGGTAGTGGCGGCGGTGCCGGCGGCGCCCGTGGCGGGAAGCGCGGGTGCCGCCGCGGCGGTCGCAGGCAGGGYCGCGGCCAACAGCGGATCGGTGGCTGTGCCGGTTGCTGCCGCGGGCGGCGGTGGCGCGGGCGCTGCGGCCGGTTCCAGCCCGATCAGGGCCAGGCCGGCCAGGCCCAACGGCGGCCAGGGCGCGGCATCGGTGTCTTCGGCGGTGTCCTCGCCCGGCTTGGCCGGGGTGGCAGGCGTAGCAGCAGCGACCTCGCTAGCGGATTCGCCGCTGTCCTCGCTAACCGGGCGCTTGCCCGGATCACCCGGTTTGGCCGCGTCCGCGTCGGGCGTCGGCTTGCCGCTCGCCTCTGGCTTGGCCGGCTTGCTGGCGGTTGGATCCGACGGCTTCGGCGTGTTGGCATCGCCCTTGAGCATCGCGTCAAAGTCCCGGCGGTCGCCGCCAGCAGTGTCGTTGCGCGGGCTGTTGGCGGCGGTCTTGGGGGTGCCGGTGGCAGCGCCGCTGCCCAGCAGTGCGGGCGGCATCACGGCGTGCCTCCGGTCTCGTTGTCGGCATCTTCGCGCTGGGCCTGGCGGCTCCGGCGTGCGCCGATGTCGTCCATGTCGCGCTGGTCGCGGCGGTCGGTCACCACTTTTTCCTGCGCGCGGTAGCTGGCCGCCAGCTGTTCCAGCACGGCCTTGTCGCGGCTGGCCAGGATCAAGCGGGCGCGCTCGGCTTCAACCTTCTCGCGGTTGCTGTCCACGGTCTGGCTTTGCTGGGCCACCGCGCTGTCCAGGCGGTCCAGGAAGGCCCGCCGGTTGAGCAGCTGCGCCGGACTGGTCGCGGCCATCTGCGCATTGGCGTATTCCTCGGCGTACCGGCGCAGCTCATCCAGCCGTGACAGATGGGTGTCCAGCGTGCGCTGGCGTTCGGCCAGGTCGCGTGCCACTTCGTCTTCGTGGTCCTGGGCCCGCTTGAGCAGGGGATCGATGCGCTTGGACTGGATCATGGGTTATGCCTCTGGTTCCACCAGGCGCTTGAGCGCGGCCTGGCTGTGCGGCAGGTCGGCGGCCTTGGCGACGTCCTGGCTGAGGAATTCAACGATGTCCGACCAGCGCTCCAACGCTTCGTCGGTGGCCGGGTCATTGCCGCGCTGGTAGGCGCCGATCGCGATGAGGTCGCGGTTGGACGAGTAGGCCGACACCAGCCGCTTGAGCTTGCGGATGCGCAGGCGCCACGGTTCGTCGGCGATTTCGGTGACCACCCGGCTCACCGAGGATTCCACGTCGATGGCCGGGTACAGGCCACTGTCGGCGACCCGGCGCGAGAGCAGGATGTGGCCATCGAGGATGGCGCGAGCGGCATCGGCGATCGGATCCTGCGGATCGTCGCCTTCGGTCAGCACGGTGTAGAAGGCGGTGATCGAGCCGCGGCCCTTGGCGCCGTTGCCGGCGCGTTCGACCAGGGCCGGCAGCTTGGCGAACACCGACGGCGGGTAGCCGCGGGTGGTCGGCGGCTCGCCGACCGACAGGCCGATCTCACGCTGGGCCTGGGCAAAACGGGTCAGCGAATCCATCAACAGCAGCACGTTGAGGCCCTGGTCGCGGAACCACTCGGCAATGGCTGTGGCGCGGTAGGCGCCATGCAGGCGCGCCAATGGCGGGCGGTCGGCCGGGCTGGCCACCACCACCGCGCGACGCAGGCCTTCCTCGCCGAGCGTGCTCTCGACGAAGTCGCGGACTTCGCGGCCACGTTCGCCGATCAGCCCGACTACGATCACATCGGCGGCGGTATACCGGGTCATCATCCCCAGCAGGGTCGATTTGCCCACGCCGGAGCCGGCAAACAGGCCCACGCGCTGGCCGCGCCCGATCGGCAGCAGCGCGTTGATCGCGCGCACGCCCACATCCAGCGGCTGGGTGATCGGCTCACGCGCGAGCGGATTGATCGACACGCCCGCCATGCCGACCGTGGCTTCGGCGCGGATCGGGCCCTTGCCGTCCAGCGGTACGCCGTCGCTGTCGATGACCCGGCCCAGCAGGCCTTCACCGACTTCCACGCCACCGCGGCCCAGTGCCGGCACGACGCGGGCGTTGGGCAGCAGGCCGTGCAGTTCGGCGCTGGGCATCAGATAGGTGCGTTCGCCGGCAAAGCCGACCACTTCGGCATCCACCCAGCCGCCATCGGCAACTTCAACCTTGCAGCTGGCGCCCAGTGGCGATTCGCAACCGACCGCTTCCAACGTCAGGCCGACCGCGCGGCGCAGCACGCCTTCGCGGATCAGGCCACGGCCGTGGTTGCCATCGGGCTTGATGCTGTCCAGGCGCGCGGCCAGACGCAGGTTGCGCGCGGCGGCCCACTCGGCGGCGGGGGCGGGCAGGGGTTCGGTGTTCATGTGCTGGCTCCGGATTTGCGCAGCACCGCATCGAGCGCACCACGCAGGCGCGCTTCGAGGGTGCCATCAAGACGCACGGCCTCGGCATGCACGCGCAGGTCGCCACGGCTGAGGCTGAGGTCGGCGGTCAGGCGTTGGGTCGGTGACAGCTGCAGCAGCGGGGCGAGTGCGGCGATGTCGTCCGGGTGCAGGCGCACCTCGACCTCGCGGTTGGCACCGCCCACGGCGTCCACCGCTTCATTGACCAGCTGCGCCAGCAGCGCCGGATCGGCCTCGTAGGCGCGGCCGACCAGGGTGCCGGCGATGCGCACGGCCAGTTCGCCGAGCGCGGCCACCACTTCGTTCTCCAGCCGCACCAGCGGCCGGCTGAAGTTGTCCAGGATGCCTTCGATCTGCGCGATCAGGCGACGCACTTCGGCCTGGCCCTGGGCCAGGCCATCGGCGTGCCCCTGCTCGAAGCCATCCTTTTCCGCGTTGTCCTGGATTGCCTGAATTTCTTCCAGGGTGGGCAGCTGCAGCAACGGTTCGGGTTCGTGCTCCAGATCGGGCCCGGTGAGTTCGAACTGCTCGTCCTGCGGCGGTTCGGGCACCGCCAGCAGGTCCGGGGCAAGCCAGCGCACGGCGTTGTTCACAGCATCGCCTCCGCGTTGCCACCGATGGTGACCGTGCCTTCATCGGCCATGCGCTTGACGATGGCCAGGATCTCACGCTGCGCCACTTCCACATCCGACAGGCGCACCGGACCGCGTGCTTCCATGTCTTCGAGCAGGATTTCGGCGGCGCGCTGGGACATGTTGCGGGTGATCTTGTCGCGCACCTTGATGTCGGCACCGCGCAGGGCCAGGCCCAGGCGTTCGCCGCTGACTTCGCGCAGCACCAGCTGCAGTTCGCGATCGTCCAGGTCGACCAGATCGTCGAACACGAACATCAGGTCCTGGATGCGTCCGCTGAGCGGGGCGTCGATGCGCGCGATCTCGCCCAGGATGGCCTGGTCCTGGCCGCTGTCCATGAAGTTCAGGATGTTGGCCGCGCACTGCACGCCGCCGATGTTGGACGACTTCAGGTTCTGGTTGCCGGCGAACTGGCGCTCCATAATTTCGTTCAGTTCATTCAACGCATTCGGCGGGATGCCGTCCAGCGTGGCAATGCGCAGCAGCACGTCCACGCGGGTGCGTTCGGGCAGCAGCTTGAGCGCATCGGCGGCCTGGTCGGTTTCCAGGTGGGCCATCACGATGGCGATGATCTGCGGATGCTCGTTGCGGACCAGGTCGGCCACCGCACGCGGGTCCATCCACTTCAACGCGTCCAGGCCGGTGGTGTTGCGGCCAAGCAGGATGCGGTCGATCAGGTTGCCGGCCTTCTCGCTGCCCAGGGCCTGGATCAGCATGTTGCGGATGTAGTCGTCCGAGCCCACGCCCAGCGAGGTCTTGGAGCCCAGTTCACTGTTGAACTGGTCCATCACGCCTTCGACCTGGACACGGGTGATGTCGGTCATGGTGGCCATGGCGATGCCGATCTTCTGCACCTCCTTGGGCTCCATGTGGCGCAGCACTTCAGCCGCGTCCAGTTCACCCAGCGAGAGCAGCAGGACGGCGGCGCGCTGGACGCCGGACAGGGGGGCGGTGCCGGCGTCAGTCATTGGCCACCCAGCCCTTGACCACCTGGGCCACGCGCTTGGAATCGGTCTTTACAGCTTCACGCGCCATGCGCAGTCGTTCCTCGTAGGAGTCCACCGGCAGTGCCAGGGTTTCATGTCCGGCCGCGCTCAGGCGTTCGCTGCCCAGTGCGGGCAGGCCTTCGCCGTCATCGACCAGCTGCACGTCGGCGCGGTGCGGTTCCAGGCTGTCATCGCCGGCCTTCTTGGGCTGGCCGGTGATCGAGCGCAGTGCCGGGCGCAGCACGCCGAACACCAGGGCAAGCACCACGATCGCACCGAGCAGCAGCCTCAGGCCGTCCTGCACCTGCGGCAGTTCCCACCACTTCGGCCCTTCGACCGGGGTCACTTCGCGCACGAACGGCGCGTTCATCACCGACACGGTATCGCCACGCTCGGCATCGAAGCCGACCGCCTGTTTCACCAGTGCTTCCACGCGGGTGAGTTCGGCCGCCGACAGGGCCTGGTCGGCCATCTTGCCGTTGGCACCGGCACGCGGCACGTTGTCCACCAGTACCGCCACCGACACACGCTTGATGCGGCCGGCCGGTTGGCGGGTGTGCTGCAGGGTGCGGTCCAGTTCGTAGTTGCGGGTGGCGTTCTTCGAGGTTTCGGTCGGTGCCGCAGCCGTGGCCGGGGCGGCGGCCGGGCCGGGCGGGGTATTGCTGGCCGCACCGGGAACGCCCTGCGGACCGGGGGTGCTGCTGCTGTTCTCGCTCATCTGCTCGCTGCGCAGCTTCTGCGGCTCGCCGTTGTACAGCTCACGGGCTTCCTCGATCACCGAGAAGTCCATGTCCACGCTGACTTCCGGATTGACCCGGCCGGGACCGGTCATGGGTTCGAGCAGTTCGCGGATGCGCTGGTTGAAGGAGGTTTCCTGGCGGCGCACCTGTTCGAACTGCGCCGCGTTCAACGCCGCTTCGCTGTTCGGATCGGACACGCTGAGCATGCGCCCGCTCTGGTCCACCACGGTCACCCGCTCGGGGGTGAGGTCGGGGATGCTGGCGGCCACCATGTGCACGATCGCATCGATCTGGCCGCGTTCCAGCTGCTGGCCGCCGCGCAGTTCCAGCACCACCGAGGCGCTGGCGACATCACGCTGGCGGGTGAAGGCGCTGGGCTTGGGAATGGCCAGGTGCACGCGCGAATCACGCACCGGGCGCAGGGTGTTGATGGTGCGCGACAGCTCGGTTTCCAACGAATGCTGGTAGCGCGCGTTTTCCATGAACTGGCTGACGCCGAAGCCCGGATCGCGCTCCATCAGCTCAAAGCCGAGCCGGCCACTGTCGGTCAGGCCCGAACCGGCCAGCTTGAGGCGCGCATCGTGCAGGTTCTTTTCCGGCACGGTGATGCCACCGGTGGCCGGGTCCAGTTCGAACGGAATCTGCGCGGTGCGCAGCAGGTCGGTGGCCTCGGCGGTGGCCTTCTGGTCCAGGCCGGTGTAGAGCGGCACCATGCCCGGCTTCTGCGACCAGAAGAACACGAACAGGCCTGCCGCCACGGCCACGGCGATCATCGCCATCAGTCCGAGCCGACGGGTGATCTGCAGGCTTTGCAGCCGGTCGAACCACTGCCCAGCCTTTTCGGTGTTCAGGGATTCTTTGGAGAGCGACAGGGCCATGCGTTTCTATCCTTACAGCGGCATGTTCATCACGTCCTGGTAAGCCTGGACGAGACGGTTACGGACTTCCACGGTGGCGCGGAAGGCGATCTGGGACTGCTGCGAGGCGACCATGACCTTGGCCAGGTCCGCACCGGGTTCACCCAGTTCGAAGGCCTTGGCGAGGGCGCCGGATTTCTGTTGCGCTTCGTTGACGCCGGCGATGGCGCCACGCAGGGTGTCGGTGAAGCTCGGGCCCTGGACGTTCTGCGGGGAGACCAGGCCCTGAATGGCATTGCTCTTCGGCGCCTCGGTCAGCGGGCTGACGGCGGACTGCCCCATCTGGGTCTGGAGGGTGCGGATCTGGGAAAGGACGGAGGTGACGGAGTGCGACATCTGGAACGTTCCGAAGCTGGGATGGGGTTTCGAGTGAATACGTTGCAAGTGCCGTGCCGAAACCGTTTACCGGTTCAGTTTTGTTGGTGGCACAAGGGCTTGCGCCTTCACGCGGCGACGGCGAATGGGCGGCCGGTCGCGGCGCGCGACGGAATGTTGCTGCGGCGGTTTGACGCGGCGCGCGTGTCGGGGAGCCGGCGTCGGAAAACCGGCGGGGGGACGTGCAGCCACCCGTGGGGTGGCTCTACCGGGGGTGTGCCGGTGGTGCGGCTACCCGCGGGGCGGTATCGGGGTAGAGCCACCCCATGGGTGGCTGCTCTTCCTAGGGCGTCAGCGTCCAGCGGCCGCTGTTCTGGCGGCGGGCCGGGGCGATGGGACCGGCGTGCTGGGTGAAGACGAACATGCCCTCGCTGTCGGTCAGGCAGGTCAGCAGCAGGGTGTAGGCGGCCGCACCGCCCGGGAACGCTTCGCGCATGCGGATTTCACCGAGGTGCGGGGCGTGGCGCTGGTAGCGATAGGTGCCCTGCACCTGGATCGGGGTGCCCAGAATTTCCAGCACGTACTGGTCGTCCGCGAAATTCACCTGCACCATCCGCCCGGCGTTGGGGTTGTCGGGGCGATAGAGCGGATCGCTGACATTGATGAACTGGCGCGCGTCGAGCGTGGTCGGCAAGGTGCAGGCCGGGGTGGCCAGGGAGGTGGTGGGCAGCAGGGCCAGCAAGAGCAACACGGGGAACAGGCGCATCGGATGACCTCCAAGGGGATGTGCCTTTGATGCTAGTCAGTGCATGGCGCGGGTCTGTAGGAAACGTTGCAATCTGTCTGCCGGCCGTTGCCGCGAACGCCACAACGACAAAGCCCGGGACAGGCCCGGGCTTCTGTGTCATTCCAGCGTGCGGTGGGCTCAACCGGCCAGTTCGGTCTGGTCGCGTTCGATGCCGTACTTGCGCAGCTTCTCCACCAGGGTGGTGCGGCGCAGGCCGAGCAGCTGGGCGGCGTGGGCGACCACGCCCTGGGTACGCTCGAGGGCCTCGTTGATCAGCGTCAGCTCGATGTTGGCCATGTGGTTGCGCAGGTCCAGGCCGGCATCGGGCAGGCCGGCGGCGCGGGTGACCGGGCCGATGCCGTTTTCCAGCGAAGCAGCCACGCCCGGGGCCGGGGTGTGGAAGGAGAAACTGCGCAGGTCCAGACGCTCGTCAGCCACCGGTGCCGGGGCGGCCACGACCACCGGCGCGGCGGCGGTGAAATCACCGCGATAGCGCGCCGGCAGGTCCTGCACGCGCACGTTGCCGCTTGGATGCAGCACGGCCAGGCGCTCGACCAGGTTGGTCAGCTCACGCACGTTGCCCGGCCATTCGTACGTGGCCAGCGCCTGCAGCGCTTCGGCGGTGAAGCGCACTTCGCCGCGACCGGTGCGTGCCAGCTGCGCGGCGATGGTGGTCACCAGTGCCGGCAGGTCTTCGCTGCGCTCGCGCAGCGCCGGCACGTCGATGGGGAAGACGTTGAGGCGATAGAACAGATCCTCGCGGAACTTGCCGTCGGCAATGCGCGACTCCAGGTCGCGGTGGGTCGCGGCGATCACCCGCACGTTGCAGCGGATGGTCTGGTTGCCGCSCACGCGCTCGAAGCTGCGCTCCTGCAGCACGCGCAGCAGCTTGACCTGCATCGGCAGGCTCATGTCGCCGATTTCATCCAGCAGCAGAGTGCCGCCTTCGGCCATCTCGAAGCGGCCCTTGCGGGCGCTGAGCGCACCGGTGAAAGCACCCTTTTCGTGACCGAACAGCTCGCTCTCCAGCAGCTCGGCCGGGATCGCGCCGCAGTTGATCGCCACGAACGGGCCATCGCGACGCGGCGAGCGCTGGTGGATCGAGCGCGACACCACTTCCTTGCCGGTGCCCGATTCGCCCAGCACCAGCACGGTGGTGTCGAATGCGGCGACCTGTTCGATCATCAGGCGCAAGGCGCTCACCGCCGCGCCGTCGCCGGTGGGGCCGGTTTCCTGCACGGCACCGGCCTGGTGCTCGGCATCCAGGCGCTTGAGGCTGGCGCGGCGCAGCAGGGCCTCCATCTGCGCGTGGCGCAGCGGTGCCTCCAGCGGCCACACGTTGGCTTCGTGCAGGCCGTGCTGCTGGGCAAAGCGGGCGGCATCGCCGTCGATCAGCATCACCGGCGGCGGCAGCGCGCCCTTGCCGGCCCAGGCAAACAGCGCATCGCTGCCCGCGCCCGGGTCCAGGCTGCCGATGATCACTGCCACCCAGTCGTTGGGGCGGTGACGGGCCGTGTCGATGTCGGCCGCGTCGGCCACCCAGCGCGGGTTGAAATCCATGAATTCGAGCAGGGCGACGGTGCGCTCGGCGCGCACGGCGTCGTTATCCAGCACCAGGATGCGCGACTCACTCATGATCCATTCCCCTTCAGGCCTTCCAGGATCGGCATGACTTCCTGGATGTAGGACAGCTTGCTGACGAAGTTGTCGGCGCCGGCACGCAGGGCATGCTCGCGGTGTTCGACATCGTCGAAGTGGCTGGCGATGACGATGTACGGCGCGTCGTCCTGCGACTTGATCAGGCGGGTGGCCTGCAGGCCGCCCATCTCCGGCATGGCCAGGTCCATCAGCACCACCTGCGGGCGCAGCGATTCGGAACGCTCGATGGCTTCAAGCCCGTTGGCGGCGCTGCCGATCACGTCCAGCCACTCGACCTTGCGGAAGTGGCGCATCGCCGCGTTGATGAAGCCTTCGTGGTCATCGACCAGCAGGACGGTGAGCTTGTTCATGTCTTCCATTTCCTTCAGCCCACCCGGGCCAGTTGCGGGGTGCGGGCATTGATCCGACGGCGTTCGCGAGCCGGAGCGATGTCCAGTTGTTCGCGGTATTTTGCAACGGTGCGGCGCGCGATGTTGACGCCCTGGCGGGACAGCAGGCCGGCGATGGCTTCGTCGGCCAGCGGGCGAGCGGACGGCTCGGCATCGATCAGGCGGCGCACCATGGCCTTGACCGCCTGCCCGGAGACGCTGGCACCTTCCAGGCGCACGGCGAAGAAGTGCTTCAGTTCCAGGGTGCCGCGCGGGGTCTGCAGGTACTTGCCGGTGGTGATGCGCGAGACGGTGGACTCGTGCATGCCGATCGCATCGGCCACTTCCTTCAGGGTCAGCGGTGCCATCGCCTCTTCGCCGCGGGTCAGGAACCCGGCCTGGCGTTCGATGATCACCCGCGTGGTGCGCAGCAGGGTGTCATAGCGCATCGACAGGCCGCGGGTGAGCCAGCGCGCCTCCTGCAGCATGTCACGCAGCGGCTGGGCGGCATCGCCGGCCTCGGCCAGGGCGCTTTCGTAACCGGGGTTGATGCTGAGGCGACGGCTGGTGGCCGGGTTGAGCGCCACGCGCCACTGGTTGTCGGCATGCCAGGCGATCACATCGGGGATGACCACGCCGGTGTCGTCCGGGCGCAGGCTGTCGCCGGGGCGCGGCTGCAGCGACAGGATCAGCCGCACCGCTTCATGGATGTCGGCAACTTCGGCATCCAGTTCGCGGGCCAGGGCAACGTAGTCGTGCGCAGCCAGGCTGGCCAGGCCCTGATCCAGCACGCGCTGGGCCAGGTGGCGGGCCGGCACGCGGCCGGGCAGGGCGCGCAGCTGCACGCTCAGGCATTCATGCAGGTCGCACGCGGCCAGCCCRGCCGGCTCGCCGTGCAGGATCTGCTGGCGCACGGCTTCGACACCGGCGGCATCCACGTCGCAGTGGGCGCTGGCCAGCAGTTGCAGCTGCGCCAGCGGCGCGTCCAGGTAGCCGGCGTCGTCGCAGTGCTCCAGCCAGAAGCTGGCCACGCCCAGTTCGCGCGCATCCAGCTCCAGCGACAGGCGCTGCAGGGCGCGCAGTTGGGGGTCACTGGATTCGTCGGCGGCAATGCGCTGCATGCGGTCGTCGTCCCCGTCCTGCCAGCTGGCGCCGGGCACGTCCCACATCGCGCTTTCCGGCAGCTCGTCGAAGGCGGCCACTTCCTGCACGGTGGTGGTTTCGGCGGTGTCATCGGCCGGGGCGTCGGGCGCCTCCTCCAGTTCCAGCAGCGGGTTGGTTTCCAGTGCGCGGCGGATCTCCAGCTCCAGTTGCATGCCGTCCAGCTGCAGCAGTCGGATGGACTGCAGCAGTTGCGGCGTGAGGTGGAGCTGCTGACCCAGCTGGGTCGACATCGTCGGCTTCATGCGTTTTCCCCGTCGCACCGACTCCCCGGTGCGTTATGGAACGCATCTTGCTTGTGATATCCCGACACCGTAATCAGGGGGTTCCTGAGTGGTGTCGTTGGTTTCCTGACACCTTGTCAGGAAAACCACTACAACGCCTCGGACTTTTGACGCTGCCTGCGGCGGAAACCCTTGTGTTTCCGTCGCCAAGGCGGCTGGGGCCTGTTCAAAATCCCGACGCTGCCAAGTCTGAAGCCTTCAGCGTGCCGGGGAACCGACGCCCACTACCTGGCGCCTCACTCCAGTTCGTGCTGGTGGCGCGCGGCGAGCAGCAGCAGATCGTTGGCGCGGCGGCAGCCGAGCGACTCCATCATGCGCGCGCGGTGGGTCTCCACCGTCTTGACGCTGATGCCCAGGTCCGCGGCGATTTCCTTGTTGCTCTCGCCCCGGCCGATCTGGCGCAGGATCTCGCGCTGGCGCGGCGACAGCGCCGCCACGCCCACCGGTTTTTCCTTGCCCAGCATCGGCGCCAGCATCTTGGCCGAGATCTGCGGGCTCAGGAACACCTGGCCGGCATGCGCGGCGCGCAGGGCCAGCTCCAGCTCCTGCGGCGCGGCATCCTTGACCACGAAGCCGACCGCGCCACGGTCCAGTGCATCGCGCACGTGCACCGCATCGTCATGCATGGTCATCATCACCACCCGGGTGCCGGGCGCGCGCAGCAGGATGTCGCTCAGGGCTTCCAGGCCGGTACGGCCGGGCAGGGACAGATCCATCAGGATCACATCCGGGCTGTGCTGGATGGCCAGCTGCAGCGCCTGTTCGGCGTTGCTGGCTTCGGCGGCGACGTCCACGTCGGCAAAGCCCTGGAGCAGGCGGCTGAGGCCGGCGCGGACCAGGGTGTGATCGTCGACGATGAGAACGCGCACAGGCAGGCTTCGGCAGATGTTAAGGCGGGGTGACCACCTTAACGGAGTGGCGGCCTACCGCCAAGCCGATCCCGTCACGGTAGTGGCGGCCGTTGGCCGGCAAACCGTCAAAACGTCGCTCAGGGGTCCAGCGGACGGCGGTCGGCCAGCCGCGCCTGCGCGATCTGGCGGCGGTGCAGGCGGAACAGGTGCCGTTCCAGTGCCATCTCCAGCGCATCGCTCATCGGCTCGAAGCGCAACCACAGGAAGTGCGCGCCGGCACCGGTGGCCGCTTCGGCCAGCACCGACACCGGCAGGTCGATATGGTCGGGCAACCAATCGCAGGGCTGCAGCCGGATCACGCCCAGGCTGCCGGCCGCCGCGCCGGTACGCATGCCCTGTTCCAGGCGGATGCCGCGCCGTGACCAGCGCAGCGGGCGCAGGTCCAGGTCCTGCGCGGTCTGTCGCACCAGCCGCCCGAGCAGGACCATGGTCAGGTCCAGCTTGGCTTCCAGGCGCTGCAGTTGCGCGGTCGCTTCGCCGCGCTCGTCGTGGCCGTCATCGCCGCGCGAATCTTCCACCAGGGCGACGCTGCGCAGCAGGGTCTCGGCGCTGCCCGGGCGCACCACCGCGCTGCCCAGGCGGAACTCGGCCGGCAAGGCGACCTCGCAGCTCAGCGTTTCATCGAACAGCTCGCTTTCGGCCGGATGATGGATGGCGCTGGGACGCGGCTCGTTCATGACAGGGATTCCGCGGTGAGGTAGGCATGCGCGGCGCGGTTGGCCGCAGCGCCCTTGCGCACGTGGCCGGCAGCCTCGTCGCGCTGGCTCATGATCATCACCATGACGCGCTGCTGGCGGCTTTCCAGTGCGCGCAGGCCGGCGACGTCATCCAGTCCGCCGGGCTGCGCCAACAGATGGGTCTGGTCGGCGTGCAGGGTGTCCAGGCAGGCGCCGGCACCCTCGTGGTCACCGGCCAGCAGGGCGGCTTCCAGCGTGTCCATGGCGGTGTTGAGGTCGGCCAGGGTGGGCGCGGTGGCCATTACACGGCGGCCTGCGCGGGCGCGCGCTGGTCGCGCGGGATCGCATTCCACGCCGCGTCGATCTCGCCCAGCAGCTCCAGCGACTCGCGCAGGGCCTCCGGGTCGTTGTGCAGGTTGGCTTCGGTCAGGCGCTGCATGACGTAATCGTACAGGGCCGACAGATTGCCGGCGATTTCGCCGCCGGCTTCATGGTCGAGCGAGCCGTTGAGGTGGCCGACGATCGCGCACACCTCGCCGATCGCCTTGCCTTTGCGCGCCTGATCGCCACGTTCCAGGCAGGCCTGCGCCAGCCGCACGCGTTCCAGCGCACCGGCCAGCAGCAACGCCACCAGCTTGTGCGGGTCGGCGTCGACGATCGAGCTCTGCACGCCGACTTTGCGGTACTGCTCGGTGAATTGACGGTTTGAACCGTACATCAATCATGTCTCCTTCGTGCGGGGCCGCGTGCCTTGCGGGGTCTGCGGCACCGGGGTGGAGCCTGCGTTGGCTGCTGCAATGGCTGCTGCGTTGGTACCAGTATCGGCCGCGTGTGCGATTTACTTGAGCAGGCGGCCGTGTCGATCAGCGGGCCAGCTGACTGAGCTGGGAGGTGAGCGAGGAGGTGGTCTGGCTCAGCTTGCCCATCAACGCATCCAGTGCCAGGAACTGCTTTTTATAGCGTTCCTCCACGCCGGCCATGCGCACGTCCAGTGCCTTGCGGCGCTTGTCGATGTCGGTCAGGGTGGCGTTGATGCTCTTGGTGCGCGAAACAAAGGCGCCTTCCTTGCCTACCGTGGTGCTGACGTAGCCGTCGACCATGTTGAACAGTTTGGTGGCCGCGCCATCATCACCGGTGAGCGCCTGGCGCACCGCACCGGCCTGGTTGACCAGCGCCGCCTCGAACTTGGTGGCATCCAGCACCAGACTGCCATCGGCATTGGGATAGGCGCGGGTCTGCAGGCCCAGCGTTTTGGGGTCCAGGCCAACGGCGGCCAGGTCCTTGAGCACGCCGCCCATCATCGCGCGCAGCTGGCTGGAGGCCCCGCGCATCTGCGCATCGCCGGTGAGCGAGGAGGGCTCCTTGTTCTCGATGTCGTATTTGGTGGCGGTGCTGATTGCGCTGATCGCGCCGTTGTAGGCGGTGACGAAGTCCTGCATCACCTTGCGCGCGGCCGCCACGTCGGTGCTGACGGTAACGGTACTCTTGCCCGGCTTCTTCAGGTTCAGGGTCAGGCCGGGCACCACGTCGGCGACGGTGTTCTCGCTGGACACCACCTCCACCCCGTCGATGGTGAGCTTGGCGTCGGCGGCCGGGGTGCGTTCGGTCAGGCTGTTGGCCAGCGCGGTCAGCTCGGCGTTGCCGGACCCGGCGCTGAGCTTGATCGCATTGGCGGTGCCGGATTTCTCCTGCGACAACGACAGGAACTGGTTGTCGCCAGAGGCGATCAGGGTCGACTGCACGCCCAGGCTGCGGCCGGCCTTCTCGATCTTGGTACGGATCGAAGACAGGGTGTCATCGGCTTCGACCTGGATCTCCAGCGTCTTCTTCTTGTCGCCGACGCCCACCTCCAGCGACAGGGTGCCGGCGCCGAAGGTCTTGGTCTTGGACACCGCCGTATCGGCGATCCACTTGTTCGCCGTGGCCAGCTGGTCGACCTGGATGACATGGTTGCCGGTGGCGGCCGAATTGGTGCTGCTGACTGTCAAGATATCGTCGGTACCTTCCTTGGTCGCACTGACCAGGCGGGCGTCGAACGCAGTGGAGGCCTTCAGCGCCTTCAGCGAGGTGCTCAGCAGGTCGAACGCGGACTTGACCGTGCCCACCGCCGACAGCTGCATCTTGGCTTTGGACTGCTGCAGGTTGAGTGCGTTGTCCGAAGGTTTGCGGTCTGCCGCCACCAGGCTGGCGACCATGCCGGAAATATCCAGTCCGGAACCGATGCCGCCGTAACCAAAGTCAGCCACGTTGTATCTCCTGTCTGTGTGCCGCCGCGGCGTTGCCGCGTGGCCGTGCTGTCAACGAAGGTAGCGGCCGTAGCCGCCAGGTCTTTAGAACCACGTTGATGCAGGAGTTGTGCCAGTGGCGTGGCGCGGAGGAATGGCACGCGCTTTGCAGGGGCATAGGGGCGGGACGCAGTGCAGGTCCGGCCAGGGGTCTGTAAAAAACCCTCCTCCAAAGTAGAGGAGGGCTCAGGCTACTGAAAAGCGGGGGGAGACGAAGCCACCCGGGGAGTTCAGTCAAACAAACAGCGCTGATAACGGTTGGGCCGCAGGGGCGGGCCATGGCCACGGTGGATGTGGCGACCGGGAGAGAGTCCGGCCCATGGCCATGGCCCGTTCCTGCGCGACAGTTGGCTGTCTTTTCGGGGTTTGCCCGCGCCGCCGGCCTTGGCCGGCGGCGTGGACGCGTGGATCAGCGCAGCAGGCTGAGCACGTTCTGCGGCACCTGGTTGGCCTGGGCCAGCATGGCCGTACCGGCCTGCTGCAGGATCTGGGTGCGGGTCAGCTCTGCGGTTTCCTTGGCGAAATCGGTGTCCTTGATGCGGCTACGCGACGCGGACAGGTTTTCCGAGGAGGTCTGCAGGTTGGCAACGACCGAGGTGAAGCGGTTCTGGATCGCACCGAGGTCGGCGCGGGTGTTGTTGATCGAGCTCAGCGCCTTGTCAACGATTTCCAGCGCCTGCTGGGCACCCTTCACGGTCGACACGTCGATCTTGTCGGCGAACTGCTTGGTCGGAACCGCGGCGTTGCCGGCCAGCGTGATGTCGGTGCCGCTCAGCTGCACCACGGCACCGTCCTTGTCGACGCTGTCCTTGACCGAGGTCAGAGTCAGGGCGCCGGTGGTGGCATCGGCTTCGGCGTAGATACCGGTTTCACCGATCTTGGCGTTGATGTGCGCGGCCAGCGACTGGCCCGCCTTGGCGGTGGTGGTCTCGGTCAGCTTCAGCTCGGCGAAGGACACCGTGCCCGACGCGCTGGTCAGGCTGAAGGCGGCGACCGTCGAGGTGCCGTCGGCGGCGACCGTCGGGGCAGCGGCGGTGGCGGTGACGAACTGCGCGCCGCCCAGGGCGTCGGCCTTGGCATCCACGACCTTGTCGATGGCGATGGCCTGGCCGGCGTTGGCGCCAACCTGGAACAGCTGGCTGGAGAACGAGCCGTCCAGCAGCTTGGTGCCGTTGAAGTCGGACTGCTTGGCGACGCGGTCGATTTCGCTGACCAGCTGGGTGACTTCGGCCTGCAGGGCCTTGCGGTCGCTGGCGGAGTTGGTGGCGTTGGAGGCCTGCACCGACAGTTCACGGACGCGCTGCAGGTTGTTGCCGATTTCAGTCAGCGAACCTTCGGCGACCTGGGCCAGCGAGATGCCRTCGTTGGCGTTGCGGATGGCCACGTCGGTACCGCGGATCTGGGTGCCGAAGCGCTCGGAGATGGCCAGACCGGCCGCATCGTCCTTGGCGCTGTTGATGCGCGAGCCCGAGGACAGGCGCTGGATGGTGGTGGCCAGGGAGCTGCCGCTGGTGCTCAGGTTGCGCTGAGCATTCAACGACATCGTGTTGGTGTTGATGACTTGTGCCATGGAAGTTCCTTCAGGCGTGGGTGGTGCGTAAGACGGTGGATGCGGCGCCGGTCATGCCGGCGCCGCCGGGCAGGCGTGGATCAGCGCAGCAGGCTGAGCACGTTCTGCGGCACCTGGTTGGCCTGGGCCAGCATGGCCGTACCGGCCTGCTGCAGGATCTGGGTGCGGGTCAGCTCTGCGGTTTCCTTGGCGAAATCGGTGTCCTTGATGCGGCTACGCGACGCGGACAGGTTTTCCGAGGAGGTCTGCAGGTTGGCAACGACCGAGGTGAAGCGGTTCTGGATCGCACCGAGGTCGGCGCGGGTGTTGTTGATCGCACCC
>NZ_JBFULC010000047.1:0-37698 GCF_056400525.1 Stenotrophomonas sp. P5_A9 | reverse complement strand
GGCCCCGACCGCGGCTGCTGCCGCCGCACCGGCCGCCGCGCCGCGCGCGCCGGCGCCCCAGCTGGTCAGCGGCCTGCCGGACTTCACCAACCTGGTCGAACAGGTCGGCCCCGGCGTGGTCAACGTCGAAACCACCATCGTGCGCAGCAACCGCCAGGCCCGTGGCATGGGCCCGGGCGGCGACGATGAGATGCCCGAATTCTTCCGCCGCTTCTTCGGCCCCGATTTCCAGATGCCGGGGCAGGGCCCCGGTGGCCAGGACGACAGCCCGCGCATCCAGGGCCGCGGCATGGGCTCGGGTTTCATCATCTCCGCCGACGGCTATGTGCTGACCAACTACCACGTGGTCGCCGACGCCAGCGAGGTGAAGGTCAAGCTCGGCGACCGACGCGAGTTCACCGCCAAGGTGATCGGCAGCGACCAGCAGTACGACGTGGCCCTGCTCAAGATCGACGGCAAGAACCTGCCGACCGTGCGCGTCGGCGATTCCAATACGCTCAAGCCGGGCCAGTGGGTGGTCGCGATCGGCTCGCCGTTCGGCCTGGACCACTCGGTCACCGCCGGCGTGGTCAGCGCGGTCGGGCGCAGCACCGGCGGCGCGGACCAGCGCTACGTGCCATTCATCCAGACCGACGTGGCCATCAACCAGGGCAACTCGGGCGGTCCGCTGCTCAATACCCGCGGCGAAGTGGTCGGCATCAATTCGCAGATCTTCTCCGCCTCCGGCGGTTACATGGGCATCAGCTTCGCGATCCCGATCGACCTGGCCATGGGCGCGGTCGAGCAGATCAAGAAGACCGGCCGGGTGACCCGTGGCCAGCTGGGCGCCGCGGTCGGCCCGATCGACGGGCTCAAGGCACAGGGTCTGGGCTTGTCCGACAGTCGTGGCGCGCTGGTCAACGAAGTGGTCGCGGGCAGCGCGGCGCTCAAGGCCGGTATCGAGCCGGGTGATGTGATTCGTTCGGTCAATGGCAGCCCCATCAACACCTTCAGTGATCTTCCCCCCGCCATCGGCGCACTGCCGCCGGGTTCCAAGGTGCGGCTGGGCGTGGTGCGCGATGGCAAGGAGCGTGAGCTGACCGCCACGCTGACCGCCCAGGCCGAAGACGCCGAGGCAGGCAGCCCGCGTGCAGCCGCTGCCCCGGATGCGGCCCCGCAGACGGGCAGCAATGCCCTGCTCGGGCTGGAAGTGGCCGATATGACGGCCCCGCAGCGCAAGCAGCTGGGCCTGGAGGCCGGCGAGGGCGTGCGCATCACCCGGGTCAACGGCCAATCGGCGCGTGATGCACAGTTGTCGCCGGGGTTGGTGATCCTGCAGGTCGGCCGTACGCCGGTCGGCAGCGTGGCGGCGCTGGACAAGGCGCTGGCCGGTTACAAGAAGGGCGATGTGGTCATGCTGCTGGTTCGTGCCAACGGCAACAGCGCCTTCGTGGCGGTCAAGGCCGGGCAGTAAATTCCCGCCACCACTGCGTTTCCGGGCCCGCTTCGGCGGGTCCGGTCGTTTTGGGAGCCCATTCACGCCAATCGCCGCAATGGCCCACGCGGGAGCGGGCCGGCCATGCGATAATCCGCAGTCATCCTGACGACGCGACGCGCCGCCGCCACCTATGTCTTCTGATTCGATGCGGTTCATCCGCAACTTCTCCATCATCGCCCACGTCGACCACGGCAAGTCCACGCTGGCCGATCGCATCATCCAGCTTTGCGGCGGCCTCCAGGCCCGTGAAATGGAGGCGCAGGTGCTCGACTCGAACCCGATCGAGCGCGAGCGTGGCATCACCATCAAGGCCCAGTCGGTCTCCCTGCCGTATGTCGCCAAAGACGGCCAGACCTACCACCTGAACTTCATCGACACCCCCGGGCACGTCGACTTCTCCTATGAAGTCAGCCGCTCGCTGGCCGCCTGCGAAGGCGCGCTGCTGGTGGTCGATGCGGCCCAGGGCGTGGAAGCGCAGTCGGTGGCCAACTGCTACACGGCGGTCGAGCAGGGGCTGGAAGTGGTGCCGGTGATCAACAAGATCGACCTGCCCACCGCCGACATCGATCGGGCCAAGGCCGAGATCGAGGCGGTGATCGGCATCGATGCCACCGACGCGGTGGCGATCAGCGCCAAGACCGGCCTGAACGTGGTGGACGTGCTGGAGGCGATCGTGCAGCGCATTCCGCCGCCGGTGCCGCGTGATACCGACAAGCTGCAGGCGCTGATCATCGACTCGTGGTTCGACAACTACCTGGGCGTGGTCTCGCTGGTGCGCGTGATGCAGGGTCAGATCAAGGCCGGCGACAAGCTGCAGGTGATGTCCACCGGCCGCAATCACCAGGTCGAGAACGTTGGCGTGTTCACCCCCAAGCGCAAGGTGCTGCCGACGCTCGGTGCCGGTGAAGTGGGCTGGGTGACGGCGAGCATCAAGGACGTGCACGGCGCGCCAGTCGGCGACACCCTGACCCTGGCCGCCGATCCGGCGTCCACGCCGCTGCCGGGCTTCCAGGAAATGCAGCCGCGCGTGTTCGCCGGCCTGTTCCCGGTCGATGCCGAAGACTACCCGGACCTGCGCGAAGCGCTGGACAAGCTGCGCCTGAACGATGCCGCGCTGCGCTTCGAGCCGGAAAGCTCCGAGGCGATGGGCTTCGGCTTCCGCTGCGGGTTCCTGGGCATGCTGCACATGGAAATCGTGCAGGAGCGCCTGGAGCGCGAGTACAACCTGGACCTGATCAGCACCGCGCCGACCGTGGTCTATGAAGTGCTCAAGACCGACGGCACCATCATCAACATGGACAACCCGGCCAAGCTGCCGCCGGTGAACATGGTCGATGAGATCCGCGAGCCGATCATCCGCGCCAACGTGCTCACGCCCGAAGAGTACATCGGCAACATCATCAAGCTGTGCGAAGAAAAGCGCGGCAGCCAGATCGGCATCAACTACCTGGGCAGCCAGGTGCAGATCAGCTATGAGCTGCCGATGGCCGAAGTGGTGCTGGATTTCTTCGACAAGCTGAAGTCGGTCAGCCGTGGCTATGCCTCGCTGGACTATCACTTCGTGCGCTTCGACGCCGGCCCGTTCGTCCGCGTGGACGTGCTGATCAACGGCGACAAGGTCGACGCGCTGTCGCTGATCGTGCACCGCAGCCATGCCGACCGCCGCGGCCGCGAGCTGTGCGAAAAGATGAAGGAACTGATCCCGCGGCAGCAGTTCGACGTGGCCATCCAGGCGGCTGTCGGCTCGCAGATCATCTCCCGCACCACGGTCAAGGCCATGCGCAAGAACGTGCTGGCCAAGTGCTATGGTGGCGACGTTTCGCGCAAGAAGAAGTTGCTCGAGAAGCAGAAGGAAGGCAAGAAGCGCATGAAGCAGGTCGGCCGCGTGGAGATCCCGCAGGAAGCCTTCCTGGCCGTGCTGCAGATGGACAAGTAAGGCCGGATGGCTTTCCCGGCGGCGGCAGACGGCACCGTACGGTGTCGCCCGGCGCGAGGGGAACCACCCCCCGCACCGCTGCAATCGTTCCCAAGGACACTGCATGAAATTGTTTGAGATTCTCCTGGTCGTACTGACGTTGGCCTCGGGCCTGATCCTGCTCGGCGAGAAGCTCTACTTCGCCAAGCGCCGCGCCCAGCGCGCCGGCCTGCTGGACACCGAGCCGGTGATGGTCGACTACGCCCGGGCGTTCTTCCCGGTGCTGGCGATCGTGCTGGTGGTGCGCAGCTTCATCGCCGAACCGTACAAGATCCCGTCCAGCTCGATGATGCCCAACCTGCTGATCGGCGATTTCATCCTGGTCAACAAGTTCTCCTACGGCCTGCGCCTGCCGTTGAACAACGCCAAGATCGTGCCGCTGGGTGAGCCCAAGCGCGGCGACGTGGTGGTGTTCCACTTCCCGGGCCATTCGGACACCGACCCGGCCAAGGGCGAGAATTTCATCAAGCGGGTGATCGGTATTCCGGGCGACCAGATCGTGTTCCAGGGCAATGGCCTGATCCTCAATGGCGAGCCGCTCAAGTACGACAACAAGGGCCTGTACGCCGGCCATCGCGGCCAGGGCGAGGGCAGCTCGCTGCTGGTCGAGCACCTGCCGGGCCGTACCCATACCGTGCTGGAAACCGACTATCCGCGTGGCGAAGGCCAGTGGACCGTACCGGCGGGCAAGTACCTGGTGATGGGCGACAATCGCGACAACAGCGATGACGGCCGTTTCTGGGGTCTGCTGCCGGAGGAAAATCTGCGCGGCAAGGCCTTCCTGATCTGGCTGAACTGCTCGGGTTGGTTCTGCAAGGACGGTTTCGAGCCCTCGCGGATCGGCTCGAGCATCAATTGATCCATCACACAAGCGTATCTGGGGAGAACGCAATGAAGACGATGAACACGCAGCGTGGCATGACCCTGACCTCGTTCCTCGTGGTCCTGATCGTGGTCGGTTTCGGCCTGTATATCGGCATGAAGCTGTTCCCGATGTACCAGGAGTACTACGCGGTCCGCTCGGCACTCAAGAGCCTGGCCAAGGAGCCGGGTGTCGGCAACATGGAGCCGGCGCGCGTGCAGGATATGTTCTTCAAGCGGTTGTACATCAGCTATTCGGAAAACGTGAAGCCGGCCAATGTGAAGTTCGACCGGATCAGTGGTGGCTGGAACATGAAGGTCAACTACGAGGTCCGCCGTGAACTGCTCGGCAACCTCGATGTGGTTGGCAAATTTGATACGAACCAGGAACTGACCCTCAACGGTGTCGACTAAGACTTTCCAACGCGGTGACCCCATCGGCCACCCCTTCCAGGATCCGGGCCTGCTCCAGCAGGCCCTGACGCATCGCAGTGCCGGCACGCCCAACAATGAGCGGCTGGAGTTCCTCGGCGACAGCATCGTCAACATGATGGTGGCCCAGGCGCTGTATCAGCGCTGGCCCAAGGCCGACGAGGGCGCGCTGACCCGTGCCCGCGCCGAGCTGGTGCGCGAAGGCGCGCTGGCGGTGATCGCCCGCACCCTGGAGCTGGGCGACCGGCTCATCCTGGGGCCGGGTGAGATGAAGACCGGCGGGCACCGCCGCGACTCGATCCTGGCCGATGCGCTCGAGGCGGTGGTGGCCGCGATCTACCTGGACGCTGGCTTCCATGCGTGCCAGAGCGTCGTGCTGCCCTGGTTCGGTCCCTCGATGGATACGCTGCCGGCCACCGGCAAGCCCGAAAAAGACCCCAAGACCCGCCTGCAGGAATGGTTGCAGGCCCGGCAGAAGACATTGCCGCTCTATGAGCTGCTGTCAGAGTCGGGTGATGATCATGCCAAGACCTTCCGGGTACGCTGCGGCGTAGCCGATCCCGCTGTCAGCACCGAAGGCGAAGGTGCCTCGCGACGGCTGGCCGAACAACAGGCGGCTGCGGCCGCCCTCGAGCAACTGGATTCCAAGTGAGCGAAGCAATCCCCCATCGTTGCGGCAGCGTGGCGGTCATCGGCCGTCCCAATGTCGGTAAATCCACCCTGACCAACGCCCTGGTGGGCGCCAAGGTCAGCATCGTTTCCAACCGCCCGCAGACCACGCGGCACCGGCTGCTCGGCATTGCCAGCTACCCGGAAGGGCAGCTGGTGCTGGTGGACACCCCCGGCCTGCACCGTGTTCAGAAGCGCGCGATGAACCGGGTGATGAACCGCGCCGCGCGTGGCTCGCTGGAAGGCGTGGACGCGGGCATGCTGGTGATCGAAGCCGGTCGCTGGGACGAGGAAGACACCCTGGCTTTCAACGTCCTCAGCGACTCGGGCATCCCGGTGGTGCTGGTGGTCAACAAGGTCGACAGGCTGAAGGACAAGGCCGCGCTGCTGCCGTTCCTGCAGCAGGTCACCGAAGGCCGCAACTTCGCCGCCGTGCACCCGATTTCGGCGCAGAAGCGCAACGGGCTGGAAGCGCTGGTGCGCGACCTGCTCAAGCTGCTGCCCGAAGCCCCGCCGATGTTTGGCGAGGATGAGATCACCGACCGCAGCCAGCGCTTCCTGGCCGGCGAGCTGGTCCGCGAGCAGCTGATGCGCCAGCTCGGCGAAGAGCTGCCGTATGCCACCACGGTGGAGATCGAGCGCTTCGTCGAAGACGGCAACCTGCTGCGCATCGGTGCGGTGATCTGGGTCGAACGCGAAGGCCAGAAGGCCATCGTGATCGGCAAGGGCGGCACCCGCCTGAAGGACATCGGCGCCAAGTCGCGCATGCAGATGGAGCGGTTGTTCGACGCCAAGGTGTTCCTGGAGACCTGGGTGCGCGTGCGTGAGGGCTGGTCCGACGACGAAGCCGCGCTGAAGGCCTTCGGCTACGAATAAGCCGGGCAGGCGTGCCGTCCGAGGACGGCCGCCGGCCTGCCACCCGCCTGCCGTTGACGGCTGAGCCATGCGCATCGACGACGAACCTGCTTTCGTGCTGCATGCCCGGGCCTGGCGTGAGACCAGCCTGCTGGTGGAAGTACTGACCGAGCAGCATGGCCGGCTCGGGTTGCTCGCGCGCGGCGTGAGCAGCCCGCGCAGCCAGGCGCTGCGCGCCGCCCTACAGCCGCTGCAATGGATCCGTTTCAGCGCGGTGCAGCGCGGCGAACTGGCCCAGCTGCGGGGCGCTGAGGCGCTCGACGCGGCGCCTCGGCTCGGCGGCGAGACGATGCTGGCCGGCTTCTACATCAATGAACTGATCATGCGCCTGGCACCCCGCCAGGACCCGCTGCCCGAGTTGTACGACCATTACGGCCTGGTGCGCCAACGGCTGCGCGACGGTGAACCGCTGGCCTGGACCCTGCGCCGGTTCGAGCGCGACCTGCTGGAAGCGCTCGGTTTCGGGTTCGATCTGGCCCACGGCAGTGAGGGCGAACCGGTCGATCCGGCCGCCCGCTACGAACTGGACCCGCAGGAGGGACCGCGCCGGCTGCTCAGCGAACGCGGCACCGACCCACGCCGGGGCACGGCCACCGGCAGTGCACTGCTCGCGCTCGCCGACGACCGCCAGCCGGGGCCTGACGACCTGGCCAGCCTGCGCCGCGGCATGCGCGCGGTGCTGTTGCACCATCTGGGCTGGCGCGGACTCAAGTCCTGGGAAATGCTCGAAGACCTGGCGCGTCGCCGCTAGGCGAGCGGTCCGGGCACGCCACCGTGCCCAACAGAACATCACCCGCTCCGGGCAGAGCCGGACCAAGCCCGGCTGCGCGCGCTCCCGGCATAGCCGGACCATGCCCGACTAGGCGCGCTCCCGGCAGAGCCGGACCAAGCCCGCTACGTGCGCTCCCGGCAGAGCCGGACCAAGCCCGGCTGCGCGCGCTCCTGGTAGAGCCGGGCCATGCCCGGCTGCCTTGGCCTCTGCCTCGGCCTCAATGCAGCAACGATTCCACTGCCGCCTGGAATCGCGTATGCGCACCACTGGACTGCGGCGCCTGGTGCAGTTGGCGCACCGCGCGCGCCAGCCGTGCGGCGCCGACAAACCCACAGCTGGCCTGGAGCCGGTGCAGTTGCCCGTGCAGCGCGCGCGCATCCTGCTGCAGCAGGGCCTGGGCGACCGCGTCACGGACCCCCGGCAGCTCGGCCAAGAACAGCTCGCGCAGCGCGATCAGGTGATGGCGTTGCCCATTCAGCGCGGCCAGGGCGGTGATTTCGTCCCAGTCCTCGCGCTCGGCGTCCGCGCCGGTGCCCAGTGCCGAGGGCGCGCTGCCGGGGCTGTTGACCAGGGCGCGCCGCACCGCCTTGAGCAGCTGCTCGCCACTGAGCGGCTTGACCAAGGTCTCGCTGAAGCCGGCATCGCGCAGCCGCGCGTGGATGCTGGTGTCGCCATCGGCGGTATGCGCCAGCGCTGGGGTGTCCGGGCGTGACAGGCGCAGGGCCTGCAACAGCTCGGTGCCGTTGCCATCGGGCAGGTTGACGTCGATCAGCCACAGGTCGTGCTGGCCGCTGCGAGCCCGATCCATGGCCGTGGCCAACGAATCGGCGGTGTCCACCTCGGCGGGAAGGGCTTCCAGCGCGGCCTTGAAGAAGCCGCGGCTGATGGTGTCGTCCTCGACGAGCAGGAATCGGGGCATGGGATCCCGCGGGGTCATCTGCATTTGTGGCTGCCTCCATGTCAGCTATGCGCCATATTAAACATGCGCACGCGCGCTGCAAGCGGTTACAGGGGTGCTTTTGGCAGTCCGAGCTGCGTATCTGCGACAATACGCACCCTTTTTGCCCGCAGCCTGTTGCCACGTGGCCCGAACCCGCTCCCGCCTCGACCGTACGCCGTTCCAGACCGACATCCTCGACCTCAGCCACGATGGCCGTGGCGTGGCCCGCCGCGAAGGCGAGGGCAGCAAGGTCACCTTCATCACCGGCGCGCTGCCGGGTGAAGTGGTGAGCGCTGAACCGACCGCCCGCAACCGCCATTTCGACGAAGCGCGCACCCTGGACGTGTTGCAGCCCTCGCCGCAGCGGGTGACGCCGCGCTGTCCGCATTTCGGCGTCTGCGCCGGTTGCGTGCTGCAGCATCTGGAGGAGTCGCAGCAGATCGTGGCCAAGCAGCGGGTGCTGATGGACAACCTGACCCGGATCGGCCACGTCACCCCCGGCACGGTGTTGCCGCCGCTGGTCGGTGACAGCTGGGGCTACCGCCGCAAGGGCCGGTTCTCGGTGCGTCGGGTCGAGAAGAAGGACAAGACCCTGGTCGGCTTCCGCGAGCAGGATCCGCGCTTTGTGGCCGACCTGTCGCAGTGCCTGACCGTGATCCCGGAGATCGGCAGCAAGGTCGGGGTGATGGCCGCGTTCATCGAAACCCTCGATGGCAAGCGCGATATCCCGCAGATCGAATTCATCGCCGGCGATGACGCGATCATGTTGACCATCCGCCACATGCAGCCGCTCACCGATGCCGACCGTGCGGCCTGGACCGCCTTCGGGCAGGAACATGGCTTTGCCATTTCGCTACAGCCCGGTGGCGTGGAATCGGTGCACCCGCTGTGGCCGGCGGAGGTGCCGCTGTCGTTCAAGCTGGCGCCGTGGGATGTCGAGCTGGCGTTCCGCCCGCTGGACTTCATCCAGGTCAACGCCAAGCTCAACGTGAAGATGATCGCGCTGGCCCTGGAACTGCTTGACGCGGGCCCGGACGAGCGCGTGCTCGATCTGTTCTGCGGGCTGGGCAACTTCACCCTGCCGCTGGCGCGCACGGTGCGCGAAGTGGTCGGCGTGGAGGGCGAGGCCGGGCTGGTGGCGCGCGCGAAGGAAAATGCGGCGCGCAACGGCCTGGACAACGCGCAGTTCTTTGCCGCCGACCTCACCCAGGACCAGCGGCAGACGCCGTGGATGCGCCAGGGCTTCGACAAGCTGCTGCTGGATCCGCCGCGTTCGGGTGCCATTGAAGTGCTGCAGCAGCTGCCGTTGAAGCAGTTCAAGCGCATCGTCTACGTCAGCTGCCATCCCGGTTCGCTGGCCCGCGATGCCGGCTACCTGGTCAACGAGCAGGGCTTCACACTGGTCAGCGCCGGTGCGATGGACATGTTTCCCCACACCGCGCACGTGGAGAGCATCGCGGTGTTCGAGAAGCGCTGAGCGCTGACCGCAGGCCGGCGACCGGTACGGTCGCCCTCGTCACCGCGGGTGGACGCCTGCTGATGAGTCAACCGTCGTCACCGCGGGTGGACGCATGCCGACCAGGCAACCGACGCACCGCTGGTAGGCGCACGCCGGGACCGGTCCCGGCGGCGGCGCGGATGCCGGCAGGGTCGGACCCGAGTCGACGGGCGGCGCTGCGACCGCGTCCGGGAACGCATGCCCCTGATCGAGGGCAACGGTGGGCTGCATGCGCGGGGATGCCGGGCCTTCGCTGGGAACCTGCCATCGTCGCGCTGAGGCCTGCCATTGGCAGTCGACTGGCGTCGCCCCTGCCGAGGCGATACGCGGTGCGGCGCTGGCGACCTCGCGTCAGCCCCAGCGTCGCCTACCGATCGGCATTGAGAGGAGCGTTCTGCCACTGCCCCTGTGCATCGAACACATACGTCTGCGGCTCGGTGCCGCGCTCGGTGCCATCGCCTGCGGTGACCTCGCAGGTGATCTCCGCCGCGTAGGTGCTGCGCAGCTCGCAGTCCTGAATCGCCCGGACCTGCAGCCGCTTCTGGGAGGCCCGCATCTCCCCGCGCGCCGTGGCATCCGTGATGCTGTCCATGCGCTCGTCGAGTCGTTCGCTGAGCAGCGCACGGGCGCGTTCGCGCGGAGGAACCGGCGCCGGCACATCTGCTTTTTCCAACGCCCAGCCCATGCCCTGCGGAACCAGGCGCAGCATGCGGTAGCGGGTCCTGATGCCGATCTCCATGCCGACCAGGCACTCGTACGCGCCGCTTACGTCAGCGCTGGCGAAACACGGCCCGTGCTCGAACCCGCGCGGGGTGAACATCGCGTGCAGCACCAGATCCTGGGTGGAGGCGGCCGGCTTCTTCTCCGCGTCGATCATCGCCAGGATCGACGCCTCGATCTGCGCGTGGGTCGGCGGCGTGGCAGCCACGGCGCTCAGCGGCAGCAGCGACAGCAACGAGGAGGCGAGCAGGTGGTTCATCGGGCGTCCTTGCAGGGCAGCCAAACAGTATAGAAGCACGCCTCGGCCGCGTCCCCACGATCGCGCATACTGTGCACATGGGCATTGAAATCGAACGCAAATACCTCGTCACCGGCGATGGCTGGCGCGCCGCCGCGCACGCGGTGATCCCGATGGCGCAGGGCTATCTCAACGACACCGCCTCGCTGGAGCGCGGCGCGCAGAAGGCCTCGGTGCGCGTGCGCATCCAGGGTGAGCAGGCCTTCCTCAACATGAAGTCGCGCGAAATCGGGCACACCCGCCAGGAGTTCGACTACCCGATCCCGGTGGCGGATGCGCGCGCGTTGCTGGCGCTGTGCGTGGGCGGGCTGATCGACAAGCGGCGGCACCTGGTGCATCACGGCGGCCTGGTCTGGGAGGTGGACGAGTTCCTCGGGGACAACGCCGGGCTGGTGGTGGCCGAAGTCGAGCTGGAACACGCCGACCAGGCCATCGACCTGCCCGCGTGGGCCGGCACCGAGGTTACCGACCACGTCCGCTACTACAATCTGGCGCTGGCCGCGCACCCGTTCTCGCGCTGGTCGGCTGCTGAACGGGGCTGAGCCCCATCTTGCAATCGCCCCGGGCGGCCCACAGTCTGGTCGGATGAAAATCGATATCTGGTCCGACGTGGTATGCCCCTGGTGCTGGATCGGCAAGCACCGTTTCCAGCAGGGCCTGGCCCTGCTGGGTGACGACGCCCCGCAGGTGGAGGTGCACTGGCATCCGTTCCTGCTCGATCCCGATGCGGGCGTCACCCCGGTGCCGCTGCGGCAGGCCTACGCCGCCAAGTTCGGCAGTGCCGAGCGCACCGAACAGATCCTGTCCCAGACCCAGACCGCCGCGCGCGCCGAGGGCCTGCCGATGGACTTCGACCAGGGCCAGGTGCGGGTGACCACGCTGCCGGCGCACCGCGTGCTGTGGCTGGCCGGGCGTGAAGGCGTGCAGGGCCCGGTGGGCGAGGCGCTGTTCCGTGCCCATTTCGTCGAAGGCCGCAACCTGGCCGACCCGCAGACACTGATCGACGCCGCCGCCGCAGGCGGCATCCAGGCCGAGCGGGTGACCGCGCTGCTGGCCGGCGAGGAGGGGCTTGAGGAGATCCAGGCCCAGCTCACCCAGGCCCAGGCCATGGGCATCCAGTCGGTGCCTACCTTCGTGGTCAATGATCGCTATGCCATCCAGGGCGCCCAGCCGCCGGAGGCCTTCGCGCAGGCACTGCGCGAGATCGCCGCGGCGACGCCCGATGCCGCCGGTCCGGCCGACGGGGCCCACTGCGGCCCGGACGGCTGCGCCTAGGTGAATATGCGGCGACCGGCAGTCGTGGCCTAGCGCGCGCGGGTTCTGCGACAATGCGGCAGTGCGCCATCATGGCGCCCCGTATTGGAGATCGACCATGCTCGTGATCGGCGTTGCCGGGACCGAACTCACTGCCCAGGAGCGCGATTGGCTGCAGCACGACGCCGTGGCCGGCGTCATCCTGTTCAAGCGCAATTTCGCCTCGCGCCAGCAGGTCGCCGAGCTGTCCGCAGCGATCCGCGCCGCCGCACCGCGCCCGCAACTGATCTGCGTGGACCAGGAAGGCGGACGCGTGCAGCGCTTCCGCGAGGGCTACAGCGCGCTGCCGCCGTTGCAGGGTTTCGATGCCCTGTACCGGCAGGACCCGCAGGCCGCCCTGGCGCTGGCCACCCAGCACGCCTGGCTGATGGCCAGCGAAGTACGCGCCAGTGGCGTGGACCTGAGCTTCGCCCCGGTGGTCGACCTGGGCCGCGGCAACCTCGCCATCGGCGACCGCGCCTTCAGCGCCGATCCGCAGGTGGTGGCCGCCTTCACCCGCGCCTACATCGAGGGCATGCACAGCGTCGGCATGGCCGCCACCCTGAAGCACTTCCCCGGCCATGGCACGGTCCGCGAAGACACCCATGTCGATGATGCCTCCGACCCGCGCACGCTGGACGCACTGCGTGCACTGGACCTGGTGCCGTTCGCGGCCGGCATCGACGCCGGCGCCGATGCGGTGATGATGGCCCACGTGGTCTACCCGCAGATTGCGCCGGAACCGGCCGGCTACTCGCCGCGCTGGATCCAGCAGATCCTGCGCGGGGAGATGGGCTTCCGCGGCGTGGTGTTCTCCGATGACATCGGCATGGCTGCCTCGTTCTCCGCAGGCGGGGTGAAGGCGCGCGTGGACGCACACCTGGATGCCGGCTGCGACGTGGTGCTGGTCTGCCATCCCGAACTGGTCGAAGAATCGCTGCGCGCGGTCCAGCCGCGCACCCTCAACACCGCTGCGCTGATCGGTCTGATCGGTCGCGGCGCGCTGGGCTGGGACGGCCTGCTGGCCGATACCCGCCATGGCACCACCCAATCCCGTTTGCTTGACACCCTTGGAAGAACCGTCTGATGCCCAACCTCACCATTTCCCAGGCCCTGGCCCAGGCCGACCTGCTGGTCGACCGTCCCACCATCGACACGGCCATCGCCGCCATCGCCGACGCCATCGCGCGCGATTACAAGGGCGAAGTGCCGCTCTTCCTGTCGATCATGCACGGCGCGCTGCCGTTCGCCGGCCAGCTTGCGCTGGAACTGGGCGCGCGCGGTCAGGACGTGCAGTTCGATTACCTGCACGCCACCCGTTACCGCGGTGAAACCACCGGCGGCGACCTGGTGTGGAAGCACAAGCCGGCCACCGCGCTGTTCGGCCGTCGCGTGCTGCTGGTCGATGACATCCTCGACGAGGGCTACACCCTGCAGGGCGTGCGTACCTGGTGCCTGGAGCAGGGCGCCACCGACGTGCGCATCGCCGCGCTGACGGTCAAGCAACACGACCGTGCGCTGCCCGACGTCAAGGCCGACTACGCCGGCATCGACCTGCCGGACCGCTACGTGTTCGGGTTCGGCATGGACGTCAACGAAACGCTGCGCTGCGTGCCGGCCATCTATGCGATGAAGGAATGATGGAAGCGATTTCACTCGCCGTCATCGGCGGTACCGGCGTCTACAAACTGGCCCAGCTGGATGATGTCAGCAGCCACCAGGTGGAGACGCGCTACGGCACGCCGTCCGGCCCGATCCGGGTCGGTACGCTGCTCGGCCAGCGCGTGGCCTTCCTGGCCCGCCATGGCGAAGGCCATTCACTGCCGCCGCACAAGATCAACTACCGCGCCAACCTTGCCGCGCTGCAGCAGATCGGTGCCACACGCGTGCTCGCCCTCAACACGGTCGGCGGCATCACCGAACACTGCGGCCCGCGCGTACTGGCCTGCCCGGACCAGCTGATCGACTACACCTGGGGCCGTATCTCCACCCTGAGTGAAGAGCCGGGCAGCGAGGTCCTGCACGTGGACTTTGGGCATCCCTACACGCCGATGCTGCGCAGCAAGGTGTTGGCGGCGGCGAAAGTCACCGGCGTGCGCCTGCACGACGGCGGCTGCTACGGCGCCACCCAGGGACCACGGCTGGAAACCAACGCGGAAATTGCGCGGATGCGGCGTGATGGCTGCGATCTGGTCGGCATGACCGGCATGCCCGAAGCCAGCCTCGCCCGCGAGCTGGGTCTGGACTATGCGTGCCTGGCGATCGTGGCCAACTGGGCCGCCGGCTGTGGCGATGGCGATGAAATCACGATGGCCGAGGTACTGGCCAATGTGGACGCGGCGTCGGCCGGATTGCCGGAACTGATTGGCGAATTGGCACGGGGGTGATTGTCATTGCGGAGCAAGCTTTGCATACTCCGCCAGTGCGCTGGTTGAGCGTACACCACCCATTCATTGAAGAAGGTCTCGCATCACCATGCCGAACGGTACCGTCAAGTGGTTCAACGACGCCAAGGGATTTGGCTTTATTTCGCCGGAGGACGGCAGCGCCGACGTCTTCGCGCACTTCTCCGCGATCAACTCCAAGGGCTTCCGCAGTCTGCAGGAAGGCCAGAAGGTCACCTATGACGTGACCCAGGGCCCGAAGGGCGCCCAAGCCTCGAACATCGTGCCGGCGGCCGAGTAATTCATCGCGCTGCGCATTGAAAACCCCGCTTCGGCGGGGTTTTTTTTAGCTGTCGGCGGACCCACCGCTGCGCGGCAACCGGCATCGCGCGTGATGCCGATCACGAATAAGGACATCCATGTCATCACCACGACGGACCATCGCCATCGTCGGCTACGGCACGGCGGGACAGGCATTGGCGGTAGTGCTTTCACGCGACCATCACGACGTGCACGTCTTCGAGCGCGCAGCCGCACCCGGACCGGTCGGCGCCGGCTTCCTGCTGCAGCCCACGGGACTGGAGGTGCTGTGGCAGATGGACCTGCTGCCGCAGGTGCTGCACCACGGTGCCGCCGTGCGTCGCCTGTATGGCGACACGCCGTGCGGACGTACGGTGATGGAGATGGGCTATGCCACGCTGGACGCGCGCCTGCACGGCGTGGGCATGCAGCGTGGCGCGCTGTTCTCGCTGCTGGCGCAGGCCTGGGAGCATCCGGGCAACCTGCACGCCGACACCGCCATCGTCGACGTCGACACGACGCAGGGACGGCTGCGCGACGCGCGCGGCGTGTGGCACGGGCCCTACGATCTGGTGATCGCCGCCGATGGCGCCGGCTCCACGCTGCGCACGCACGTGCAGGGCACCCAACTGGACCGTGAGTACCCGTGGGGCGCGCTGTGGTGCCTGCTGCCGCGTGGCGACTGGGCGCATTACGAGGAACTGCGCCAGCGCTATGTGGCCGCGCGCAAGATGATCGGGCTGCTTCCCGTGGGCACGCGCCCCGGCGATGACGAGCAGCGCCTGAGTTTCTTCTGGAGCCTGCCGCGTGATCAGTTCGCGCAGTGGGAACACGATGGCCTGCAGCGCTGGTTGGACGAGATCGCCACGCTGTGGCCGCAGGCGCATGCGCGCCTGGACGGCGTGCGCGATGGCGCGCAGCTGGCGCGTGCGGGCTACCGTGACGCGGTGATGTCGCGCTGGAGCCGAGACCGGCTGGTGCTGGCCGGTGATGCCGCGCACGCGATGAGCCCGCAGCTGGGGCAGGGCGTGAACATGGCGCTGATGGACGCGTTGGCGCTGCGCGATGCGCTGCGCGCGCACCGCGACCGCGATGCCGCGCTGCAGGCGTACGTGGCGCAGCGCCGCGCGCATGTGGCCATCTATCACTTCTGGAGCCGCTGGCTGACGCCGTTGTTCCAATCCGATCGCGACACGCTGGCGCGTGCGCGTGATGTGTTGTTCAAGCCGATGGGCAACCTGCCGGTCGGTCGTGGTCACATGTTGCGCGTGCTCAGCGGCACCCAGCGTGGGTGGCTGGGCAAGCTGGGCCTGTCGCCCGGTTTCATCGACGCGATGGCTGCACAGGATGCTGCGCGCATCTGCTGATAACCCTTGATAGCGGTGCGCAGCGCGTCGATGAAGGAGCATTTAACATCCATTGACGGTGGACTCACCCCGTGTGTGCGACAAGTGACGGGTAGACGCGGCCTGCGTGCGGCGCCTGCGCCTACGGTCCTTGATGGGCCGATCGCACCCCCGAAGGAGAGTGACATGCTGTTCATGGCCGAAGTCCTGGATGCCGAAATCTGCAAGCTGCGCGGACTGTTGCAGATGCTGCACGAGGATCAGCCTGATGTGATGGACGATGTATTCGAGTTCCACGTCACCAGCCTCATCACCCATGCCGCGCCGGAGCAGCACCAACGCATCCGTACCGCCGCACACGACATGATGGCCGAGATCCTGCGCCAACCGGTGCGGCCCCGGCCCCACAAGGCCGACATCCGATTGATGCCGGACGTGCTCGTTCCCGCAATGTAATCGAGCGTAAGCCACTACCGTGTCGGTGGTGGCTTCAGCGTGCGTGCTATGCCGTGCGCGCCTGACGGGCGGGCAGGGTGATCGCCTCGTCTTCCACGCAGGCCACCAGCTGCTCGCCTGCGGCGAGCACCGGGGCGATACCCGCGGTAAAGCGCGACCACGCCGGCAATACGGTCAAGCGCTCGCGCAGCCAGAACGCGGGCCAGCGTCGCTGCATGCCCGGCAGGCGCGCCAGCGGATGGATGTGACCGCACAGCACATGCAGTGAGGGGTGCGGTTGCGGATCATGGCGCAGCAGGAAAGGGCCTGCCTGCAGGCGCTCACCCAGCAGTTCGATACCCAGGTCGGCCGTGGGCAGTGCGCGGTCGTGATTGCCGGCCAGCGCGCCAATCTGCAGCGCGCCATGTTGTTCGCGCCAGCCCTGCCACTGCCGATACCACGAGGTCCGATGGGCCACGCCATGCAGCACATCGCCGAGGATCCACAGCGTATCCACGTCGTGCCGATGCAGCAGCGTCGACAACCGCTGCAGGTCCTCCGCGGTGCCGCCGCTGGGCATTCCGATGCCCGCGCGCCGGAACACATCGGCTTTGCCCAGGTGCAGGTCGGCGATCAGCAGGGCTTTGCGCGCCGGCCAATACAGGGCGCGCGCGCCGAGCAGCAGCAGCGACTCACCGGCAAGGGTGGTCGGCAGTTCAGGGGCCATGACGTGTCTCCAGTTGCTGTGCAGCGCGCTGCACGCGGGTTTTCCAGTCTTCGTTGCTGAGCTGGCCGCGCAGGCGCTCGGCCCATAGCGGGAACGACAGTGGGCCAAGGCTGGGCGGCGACTGCAGGCTCAGTGTGCGCGTCTGGCAGCGCTGCAGGGTGGTGGCCAGGCTGTCCAGGTCCAGCTGTGCGTGCAGCACCTCGCGTTCGGCCAGGCCCAGCAGGATGTGGTCGGGATCGTGTTGACGCAGCACGTCGTACAGCAGACCACTGGATGCCTGCAATTGGCGCAGACTGCGCGGCGTGCGCCCGGGCAGTGCCGGCACCAGCATGCCCGAAACCCGCGCGATGTCGCGAAATTGTCGGCGTGCCAGCTCGGCCAGGTTGAGGCTGTCGCGCAGGTCCTCGAACAGATTCGCCGGCTGCAGCAGGTCGCGCACCCGCTCGGCGTCCAGTTCGATCGCGCGGGCTGGCGACAACACGAAGCCGTAATCGTTGGCGGCGTAGCCGAAGGTGTTGGGCTGCTGCCGGGCCAGGCGCATCGCCATCAGCGCGGCCAGCCCTTCATTGGTCTGGCGGCCGGCGAACGGGTACACGAACACGAACTGGCCTTCGCGCCGACGCACCATTTCCACCAACAGCCGCGACGGCGCAGGCAGCACCGACAAGCGCGACTGCAACGCCAGCAGCGGCGCCAACCACTGCATCTCCGGCGACTGCACGGGGGCGTCGAACACGGCCTCCATTTCATGCCCCAGCGCATCGGACAGCGGCAAGCGGCCGCCCTGCCAGCGGGGCACCAGGCCGTCGCCGCCCTTGGCCAGGCGCACATACGCGGTGAGGTTTTCCAGCCGCACCAGTTCCAGCAGGCGTCCGGCGAACTGGAAGCGATCGCCCGGCCGCAGTCGTCCCAGGAACTGTTCTTCCACCGCGCCCAGCCGGCCGCCGCGCAGGAACTGCACCATGACGCTGCCATCGCTGGTGATGGTGCCGATGGACAGGCGATGGCGCAGCGCGACGCGCCGGTCGTGCACGCGGTACACGCCATCCTCGTCGCGCACCACTTTATGGAAGTCCGGGTACTGCGCCAGCGCGCGGCCGCCCTGCACGATGAAGTCGAGCACGCCCTGCCAGTGTGCATCATCCAGCGAAGCGAACGCGTGGGTGCGGCGGACCTGTTCGTACAGCGCATCGGCCTGGAAGCCACCGCCGAGCGCGCAGCTCACGCAGTGCTGGGCCAATACATCCAGCGACAGCCGCGGGGGGCGCCGTGCTTCGATCACCCCGGCGGCCAGCGCGCGTCGTGCCGCCGCATACTCGACCAGTTCCAGCGCATGCGAGGGCACGCAGACGATATGGCCCGATTCGCCGGGACGGTGGCGGGCGCGGCCGGCGCGCTGCAGCAGCCGTGCGATGCCTTTCGGGCTGCCGATCTGCAGCACCTGGTCCACCGCCGGAAAATCCACGCCCAGGTCCAGGCTGGAGGTGGCCACCACGCAGCGCAGCCGCCCGTCACGCAGCCCCTGCTCAACCTCGCGACGCAACGCCGGGTCCAGCGAGCCGTGATGCAGCGCGAGCGTGGCCGGGTCTTCCGGCCACACCGCCGACAGCGCCTGGTGCCACAACTCGGCCTGCGCGCGGGTGTTGGTGAACAATAGGCTGGTGCCCACCAACAGCAGTTTTTCCAGCACCCGCTGCAGCTGCGACAGCCCGAGGTGGCCGGCCCAGGGGAAGCGTTCACCGTGCGCGGGCAGCAGTGTTTCAAGGCTGACCGGACGCGGTCTCGCGCCCGCCACCAGGGGGGCATCGGGCACATCGGGCAGCAGYACCTCGCGGGCCTCGTCCAGGTTGCCCAGCGTCGCCGAYAGCCCCCACAGCTGCAGCGCGGGCAACGCATCGCGCAGCCGGCGCAGGTTCAACTGCAGCAGCACGCCGCGCTTGTTGCCCAGCAGTTCGTGCCACTCATCGACCACCACGCTGCGCAGCTGGCGCATCTTCGCCATGCCGTCGGGATAGCTGAGCAGCAACGCCAACGATTCGGGCGTGGTCACCAACACATCCACGCGCCCCTCGCGCGCCAGCCGTTTATCACGGGCGCTGGCGTCCCCGGTGCGCAGGCCGACCTGCCAGTCCAGGCCGAGGCCAGCCAGCGGCTCGCGCAACGCGCGCGCGGTATCGCTGGCGAGCGCGCGCAGCGGGGTGATCCACAGCACCTGCAGCACCGGCACCGGCGTGCGCGCGCGCCCGGCAACGGTGACGGGCAGCGGGTCGGCCAGTGCCTGCAGCAGCGGCCCGCCGAACATGGCCAGGGTCTTGCCGCTGCCGGTGGGCGTGTGCAGCAGGCCCGAGGCGCCGGACAGGTAGTGGCGCCACATCGCCTTCTGGAACGGCAACGGCGCCCAGCCGCGGCTGGCGAACCACGTGGCCAGTGTCGCCATCGCCTCGCGTCGGGTCACCGCGCCAGGGCCTGCA
Organism: Stenotrophomonas sp. P5_A9; assembly: GCF_056400525.1. Lineage (NCBI taxonomy): Bacteria > Pseudomonadati > Pseudomonadota > Gammaproteobacteria > Lysobacterales > Lysobacteraceae > Stenotrophomonas > Stenotrophomonas sp. P5_A9. The sequence goes on along the minus strand of NZ_JBFULC010000047.1, from coordinate 18,185 downwards.
GCTGCGCCAGGGTATCGGCCTCGCTGGCCGGCTTGTCCTGCCGCCAGCGCAGGATGCGCGGGAAGCGCACCGCGATGCCGGACTTGTGCCGGCTGCTGCGATTGACCGCTTCGAAGCCGAGTTCGAACACCTGCTCGCCGCGCACGCTGCGCACCGGGCCGAAGCGTTCGACGGTGTTGGCGCGGATCCAGCGATCCAGCGCGAGGATCTCCTTGTCGTCCAGGCCCGAATAGGCCTTGGCTACCGGCACCAGCTTGTCGCCGTCCCACACGCCGAAGGTGTAGTCGGTGTAGAGCGTGCTGCGCCGGCCGTGACCGGCCTGGGCGTAGATCATCACCGCGTCGATGGTCAGCGGATCGATCTTCCACTTCCACCAGTCGCCGCGCCGCCGACCGCTCTGGTAGATCGAATCGTGGCGTTTGAGCATCAATCCTTCCACACCGCGCTCGCGGGCCAGCGCGCGCTGTGCGGCCGCGGCCGGCCAGTCCGCAACGGAGACGGACGGAGAGAGCACGATGCGCGGATCGTCCAACGCGGTAAGCAGCGCGGCAAGCCGCGCGCGGCGCGCGTGCAGCGGTTGCGTGCGCAGGTCCTGTCCGTCGGCTTCGAGCAGGTCATAGGCCAGCACCCGCACCGGTGTGTCGCGCAGAGTCTTCGGCCCCGGCTTGCGGCGCTGGATGCGCGTCTGCAGGGCGGTGAACGGCAACGGCTGGTCGTCGCCCTCGCGCCAGGCGAGCAGCTCGCCATCGATCACGCAGCCATCGGGCAGCGCCATCGCCGCCGCTTCAATCTCCGGGAAGCGGCCATCCAGCCGCTCTTCGCCGCGCGACCACAAGGCTGCCTCGCCCTTGCGTCGCAGCAGCTGCAGGCGGATGCCGTCCCACTTCCATTCCAGGGTCCACGCCTCGATCGGGCCGAGGCTGTCGACCTCGGCTTCCAGTGGCGAGGCGAGGAAGAACGGATACGGTTGCTGGCGATCCTCCGGACGTTCTTCGGGCGACAGCAGTGCCGCCAGCAGTCCGGGCGAGGGCACCCATTCGCCAAGCATGCGCTGGGCGATGCGGGCGATGTCGATGCCCGACAATTCGGCCAGGGCCTGCTGCACCACGCGCTGTGACACACCCACCCGCAGCGCGCCGGTCAGCAGTTTGTTGAACACCAGCCGTTCGCCTGCAGGCAGTTGACGCCAGCCTGCCACCACCGCCGCCCGCCGCACCGCTTCGTCCTGGTTGGCCACGGTGAGCAGATGCGCTTCGATCCATTCGGCCAGGGGCCGGTCGGCGCTGCGTTCGGGCGGATCATCGAGCAGCAGGGTCAGGGTCTCGGCAAGGTCGCCGACCTGGTCGTAGCTGTCGTCCACCAACCACGCCGGCAACCCGGCCGCCTCGCCGATCCAGGCGCGCAGTTCGCCGCTGGCCGCGATCTTCCGCCGTGCGCCGCCGACCTTGCCGCCACTGAGCAGGTACAGCGCCCAGGCCGCATCGTGCGGGCGCGCATCGCGGAAGTACGCCACCAGTGCGGCGCGCTTGTCCAGCGTCGCGGTGCTGCGGTCCAGGCGCTGGTAAAGCGCGGCGAAGGCCCTCATTCCTCGCTCCCGAAATCGGTGCGGAAGGCTTCGGCGGCCACCCCACGCTCGCGCAGGAACGGAATCAACGCATCGGTGTTGCCATGGGTGGCGATGACGCGGCGCGCGCCGGTCTGTTCGATGGTCTGCAGCAGTGCGGGCCAGTCGGCATGATCGGATACCACGAAGCCACGGTCGTAATTGCGCCGCCGCCGGTTGCCACGCAACCGCATCCAGCCCGAGGCGAAGCCCAGTTGATGCTTGCCGAAGCGGCGCAGCCATGGGGTGCCCGCCGCCGACGGCGGGGCCAGGATCAGCTTGCCGGCGGCATCGGGTTCGCGGCCCTGTTCGGCCACGGTATGCGTCTCCAGCATGGCGATGCCGGCCTGCCGATAGACCGCCACGCCATTGGCGATGGCCCCGTGCAGCCACGCGGGCTGGTCGTCCAGCGGCAGCAGTTCGGCCAGCACCCGCTGCGCCTTGCCCAGTGCGTAGCAGAGCAGGATCGCCGCCTCGCCACGCGCGGCGCATTCACGGCGCCAGGCCACGATCTCCGCGGCGACCTCGGCGGTGTCCTGCCAGCGGTAGATCGGCAGGGCGAAGGTGGCCTCGGTGATGAACACATCGCACGGCACCACCTCGAACGGTGCACAGGTGGGGTCGGGCTGGCGCTTGTAGTCGCCCGAGGCGACCCAGACCTGGGTGCCATCATCGATGCGCACCTGCGCCGACCCCAGCACATGCCCGGCCGAGTGCAGTGACACCTCGACATCGCCCAACCGGAACGCGCGGCCGTAGTCGTAGGCCTGCAGCGGCACATCGCCCAGCCGCCAGCGCAGGATCGGCACGCTGTCGGTGCTGCAGTAATACTCGCCCATGCCGCTGCGCGCGTGGTCGCCGTGGCCGTGGGTGATCACCGCGCGCGGCACCGGTCGCCACGGATCGATGTGGAAATCGCCGGCGGGGCAATACAAGCCCTCCGGGCGCAGCACCACCAGATCGTTGTTCGTCGTCGTCAGGCTCATGCGTGGCACTGTGCCGCCGCCCTCGTGCAGGAGGTGAGAATCCGCCTGAACGGCCGCCTGCACGCCGATGCGGCAGAATCGGGCCAACCCCAGGCCAGGAGGCCGCTGCGATGACGTCCGTATTGCCCGCGTTCGATACCCACGAGGTGTTCAACCAGCCACCGCCGTTCAGTGGCCGCAACCTGTGGGCCGACGACGTGGCCTTGGCGGCGGCAGTGGAGCGCGAAGGCGGCGGTGCGTTCATTACACGGCTGGCGCAGTACGGCGCGCTGGCCGGCGATCTGCTGTATCAGCTCGGCTTCGATGCCAACCGTGATCGCCCACGGCTGCGCACCCACGACGCGCAGGGTCACCGCATCGATACGGTCGAGTTCCATCCTGCCTACCATCGGCTGATGGACGCGGCCAAGAGCCACGGCGTGGCCGGGCTGTCCTGGTACGACGGCAGTGCCGGCGCACATGTCGCGCGTGCGGCGCTGAGTTACCTGCACCACCAGGCCGAGGCCGGCACCAGCTGCCCGCTGACCATGACCCACGCCGCGGTCGCGGTGCTGCGCCAGGACCCGGCGTTGGCCGAGTGGGCCGACAAGGCGGCGGCCCCGCATTACGACCCGCGCGACGTGCCGATCGCCGACAAGCACGGCATCACCCTGGGCATGGGCATGACCGAAAAGCAGGGCGGGTCGGATGTGCGCAGCAATAGCACGCGCGCCGAACCGCAGGCCGACGGCAGTTATCGGCTGGTAGGGCACAAGTGGTTCTTCTCCGCACCGATGTCCGATGGTTTCCTGGTGCTGGCGCAGGCACCCGGCGGGCTGAGCTGTTTCCTGATGCCGCGCCGCCTGCCTGACGGCAACCGCAATGCGTTCCGGCTGATGCGGCTGAAAGACAAACTGGGCGACTGGTCCAACGCCTCCAGTGAAGTGGAACTGTGTGGCGCCTGGGCGCAACGGGTCGGGGAGGAAGGCCGTGGCGTGGCCACCATCATCGGCATGGTGATGATGACCCGCCTGGATTGCATGCTGGGTGCTGCGGCGGAAATGCGCATGGCGTTGGCGCAGGCGCTGCACCACGCCCGCCATCGCGACACCTTCGGCAAGCGCCTGTGCGAGCACCCGCTGATGGCCAACGTGTTGGCCGACCTGGCGATCGAATCGGAAGCGGCGACGACCTTTGCGATGCGCGTGGCGCGCGCGGTGGACCGCGCCGGCAGCAGTGCCGAAGAGGCCGCGTTCGCGCGCATTGCCACGGCGGTGGGCAAGTACTGGGTATGCAAGCGCGCGGCGGTATTCGTCAACGAGGCGCAGGAGTGCCTGGGCGGTGCGGGCTACGTGGAGGAATCGATCCTGCCCCGGTTGTACCGACAGGCACCGTTGAACTCGATCTGGGAAGGCAGTGGCAACATCCAGTGCCTGGACGTGCTGCGGGCGTTGTCACGCGAGGCGCAGGTGCTGCCGGTGCTGGATGCCGAGCTGGGTGGCGTGCTCGGCCGCGAGCCGGCCTACGACATGGCCCTGCAGGCGCTGCGTGCCACGCTCGCGGGAACGCCCTCGGAGACGCAGGCGCGCAGCATCACCGAGCGGCTGGCGCTGCTGCTGCAGGCGGCCACGCTGCTGCGCGCGGACAGCCCCAACGCGGCGGCATTCATTCGCTCGCGACTTGGCGGCGAGCACGCGCTGGCCTTCGGTACCCTGCCAGCGGATCTGGATTTTGCCGCGGTGCTCGCCCGGGCGCTGCCCTGAGTAAACGAAAAACGCCCCTTCAGGGAAGGGGCGTCCTGGTCACGCGTGCGCGGTGACTCAGTGCTTGGCTTCGTTGGCGTTCTTTTTCGCTTCGTCAGCGACGTCGCGCGCCTTGTCGGCAACCTTCTCGGCGGCATCGGCAGTGGCGCCACTGGCGTGGGCGGCGGCATCCTTGGCGGCGTCCTTGGCTTCGCCTGCGGCCTCGGAAGTGGCGGCGGCGGCGCGGTCGAGTGCCTGCTGGGTGTCGGCGGCAGCGTGTTCGGAGGCAGCGGCGGCCTCATCGGCGGCGTTGCGGGTCGATGCAGCGGCCTTGTCGACGGCTTCGCGGGCAGCCGCATTGGCGCTGTCGGCGGCCTGCGCAGCGTCCTGGCGGGCCTGCTCGGCTTCGGGACCCTTGCAGGCGGCCAAGCCGAGCAGCAGGGAGGCGGCCAACAGGGAGGTTGTCAACGGACGGATGGTCATGGCGCTCTCCAATACGGGAATCGTAGGGGAGGCCAGCCTATTCATCCGCGCGTGAAGGCAGGGTCGCTACCTGCTGCCTGTTACTGGTCGGCGCGTGGCAGCCACCAACAGTTGGTCAGCGCCGTAGTCGCCGACGCGACAGCCACTAATCGTTGGCCTGCATACCGTAGCTGCGACCGTTGGCCTGCATACCGTAACTACCGACCGTTGGCCTACATACCGTAGCTACCGACCGTTGGTCGGTAGAAAAAGAAAAAGCCGCTGGCGAACCAGCGGCTTCTTCAGACTTGCTTGAAGAAAGAAGTTATTACTTCTTGGCTTCTTCAGCAGCGTCCTTGGCCTGCTCGGCGGTGGCTTCACCGGCCTTGGCAGCGTCGGCAGCGGTGCCGGCAGCAGCGTCGGTGGCAGCGCCAGCAGCCTGGGCAGCGGCGTCAGCCGAAGCGTCAGCAGCGGTGGTGGCGGTGTCGGCGGCAGCCTGGGCAGCGTCGGCGGTCTGGGCGCCAGCAGCAGCGGCCTGGTCGGCAGCGACCTGGGCGTCAGCGGCAGCTTCGTTGGCCGAAGCAGCAGCGTCAGCAGCCTGTTCCTGCTTGGAGCAGGCGGTCAGAGCCAGGCCCAGGGCCATCGCGATCAGCAGCTTGTTGATGCTCATTTGTGTGAATCCTCGTCGTTAGATTAGGCAACGCGCTATTGCGCGCCCGGCAACATGATGACAAGCCACGATTGGCTGTCAAGCGATCGCGCATTCATTTTTGCGAAATACGCGTTAATTTCAATCAAATCAATTCGATGGCAATGGCCGTAGCTTCGCCGCCACCAATGCAGAGGGTAGCGATGCCGCGCTTTCCGCCGCGCTTGCGCAAGGCGTTCACCAGGGTGACCACCAGACGCGCGCCGGAAGCGCCGATCGGATGGCCCAGTGCGCAGGCGCCGCCGTTGACGTTGACCTTCGCGTGCGGGATGCCCAGTTCGCGGATTGGCGCCATGGCCACCACGGCAAAGGCCTCGTTGATCTCTAACAGGTCGACCTGATCCAGGGTCCAGCCGGTTTTTTCCAGCAGTTTCTGGATCGCACCGATCGGGGCGGTGGTGAACCACTCCGGCGCCTGCGAATGGGTGGCATGGCCGACGATCCGGGCCAGCGGCTGCACGCCACGCGCGTGGGCGTCTTCTTCGGTCAGCAGCACCACGGCCGCAGCGCCGTCGGAGATGCTCGACGAACTGGCGGCGGTCACCGTGCCGTCCTTCTTGAAGGCCGGGCGCAGGGTCGGGATCTTGGCGATATCCGAGCGGCTCGGCTGCTCGTCCTGGTCGAAGGCGACCTCGCCCTTGCGGGTGGTCACCGTCACCGCGACGATTTCATCGGCGAACGCGCCGCTGGCCTGCGCGGCCTGCGCACGGCGCACCGATTCGATCGCGAAGGCATCCTGGTCCTCGCGGCTGACCTGGTACTTGTCCACCGCACATTCGGCGAACTCGCCCATGGCCTTGCCGTCGTAGGCGTTGACCAGACCATCGTGGGCCATGTGGTCGATCGCCTGGAAATTGCCGAAGCGGGTGCCGGTGCGCGAGTTGGGGATCAGGTGCGGGGCATTGGACATCGACTCCATGCCGCCGGCCACCACGATGCTGGCCGAGCCGGCCTTGATCAGGTCATGCCCGAGCATGATCGCCTTCATGCCCGAACCGCACACCTTGTTGAGCGTGGTGGCGCCGGTGGAGACCGGGATACCGGCGGCGATCGCGGCTTGGCGGGCCGGCGCCTGGCCCAGGTTGGCCGGCAGTACGCAGCCCATGATCACTTCAGAAACATCCGCGGCCGGTACCCCGGACTGCTGCAGCGCCGCGGCAATCGCGGTGGCGCCCAGGGTAGGGGTGGGCACGCCGTTGAACTGGCCCAGGAAGGAACCGATGGCGGTGCGTTTGGCAGCGGCGATGACGATGTTGGACATGGCAATCTCGTTGGTGCGTGAGCGATATGCGAAATGGGAGCGCGGGCATCAGGACCCGGGGCGCTTCCCGGCAGACTGCGTGGGGTGGCCCAGTATAGGGGGTCGCGCTTTACCACCGGGGTCGGCTGGCCAGCGCCGCGCAGGCGCAGGCCAGAGTGGGACGTACGCCATTGGCGGTGCCGTGTTTTCCCGGCACACTGCGCAGCACCGGCCGGCTACGCAGGCATGGCACTTGCCGCCGGTCAGGTCCAGGAGGACCGACCGGGCGGGAGATTTCACACGTCAATGGGGATGCAAGGATGAACAAGGCAGTATTGGGGCGGTCTCTGCTGGTCACCGCGATGGCTGCGGCGCTGGGCGCCTGCGGTGGCGGTGGCGGTGGCAACAACGTGCGGATCGACCCACCACCGACGACACCGCCGCCGACCACGCCACCACCGACCACCCCGACGCCGCCCAAGCCGCTTGAGCCTGCGTTCGACGCGCATCTGACCATCACCCAGGCCGGCGCCGCGCGCACTGCCGGGCTCGATGGTACGGGCGTGCGCATCGGCGTGGTCGATTCGGGCGTCATGCGCAACCATCCGGCGCTGGCCGGGCGGGTGCTGGCCAACTACAGCTATGTCGATTCGCGCACCAACAACCTCAACATCGATGACGTGGTCGGCCATGGCACCGCCGTAGCCGAACTGGCTGCGGGCAAGGCGGTGGGTTCCTGGCAGGGCGGCATCGCGCCGGGCGCGCAGATCGTCTCGGCGCGGATCATCGCCGACACCCGTCCGACCGATGACGGCAGCGGCAACGGCAACGAAGTGAACGGCGCGCTGGGCCTGGCCGGGGTCCATCAGGACCTCATCACCCAAGGCGTGAAGGTGATGAACAACTCCTGGGGCGGTCTGTACTGGACCAACACGTCCGCGACCGCGCCGATCGCACAGGAATACCGGCCCTTCATCCTGGGCAACGGCGGGCTGGTGGTGTTCGCCACCGGCAACGAAAGCAAGCCCAATCCGTCCAGCATGGCGGCGCTGCCGAGCCAGCCYGGCCCGGCCGGCACGCTGCCGGCGGCCGACCTGGAACGCGGCTGGCTGAGCGTGACCGCGGTGGATTCGACCGACCCGAGCAAGCTGGCGTCCTACGCCAACGCCTGCGGCGTGGCTGCGCGCTACTGCCTGGCCGCGCCCGGTGCGGCGGTCTACGTGGACCCGGCCTACACCACCGGCACCCCGAAATACCTGTGGAATTACGGCACGTCCTTCGCCGCGCCGCTGGTGTCCGGCGCCGCTGCGCTGGTGTGGCAGAAGTACCCGTATTTCAGCAACGACCTGGTCCGCCAGACGCTGCTGGGCACCGCCACCGATCTGGGTGCGGCGGGCGTGGACAGCACCTTCGGTTACGGCCTGCTCAACATCGCCAAGGCGATCAACGGGCCGGGGCGATTCGACTGGGGCAACACCACCGTGGATGTCAGCCAGACCGGGCTCAACTCGGTGTGGAGCAACAACATCACCGGCAGCGGTGGGTTGATCAAGCAGGGCGCCGGTGCGCTGGGCCTGTCGGGCACCAACACCTACACCGGGGATACGCGTATCGAGCGGGGAACGGTGGCGTTGCGCGATGGTGGCTCGATCACGTCCAACGTGGTAGTCGTCGCGCAGAGCGGCAGCCCCAATCTGGCGGCGCTGCAGTTCCTGTCAGGCAACGCACGGGTCAAGGGCAACGTCGACAACGGTGCGTCGGTGATCGTGCGCGAAGCCAATGTCACCGCCACCATCGAAGGCAACTACGTACAGCGCTCCACGGGACAGCTGATGATTGCGCTGGGTTCAAATCCGCTCAACATCACCGGTACCGCCACGCTGGCGGGCAATGTCTATGTCGATGCCATCCTCAGTGGCTATGTGCCGCAGGATGGTCGTACGCAGCGCGTGCTGCATGCCGACCAGGGCGTCATTGGCACCTTTGCGGGCGTCACCCACAATCTCAGCCAGTCCACGACGCTGCTGCAGATGTCGCTGACCCATGCGAGCAACGATGTCACCCTGACCACCGACCGGATCAGTGTCACCTCGGCGAGCCTCAACGCCGGCCTGGGCGGCACCGCATTGGCGTCGGCAGCCCGGGTGGAGTCGGCTTTCGAAGTGCTCGACGGTGGCGGTCTGGCCGGCAGTGCCTTCGCCGACGGCGCAGGCGAACTGCAGCGCGTGCAGGGCGACCAGGCGCTGCAGGCCAGCCTGGACAGCCTGTCCGGCAAGGCCCACGCGCTGGCCACGGCCGCCACGTTCGACAGCATCGATCTCAACCGACGTGCATTGTCGGCGCGCTTCGGCCAGGTGCAGGGCGCGCCGCGCCTGCGTGGCGCCTGGCAGAGCCAGTTGGGCGAAGCCGGGCAGGGCAGCTTCTCGGCCAGTGGCGCCGATACACGCGGCTGGATGATGGGCCAGGACATGGCGTTGGGCAGCAATGGCGTGATGGGCTTTGCCTTCGGTGAAACCCGCACCCACAACAGCCGCGACTGGGGCAGTGATCGTGGCCGCGATCGCCAGTCGCAGGCGCAGCTGTACGCCGGTTGGAACGCCGGCCGCGCCTACGCGCTGGGCCAGGTGGGTGCCGGTCAGTTCACTCGCGAAATCGATCGCCAACTGCTGCTGGGGGCCGGTCAGTACGGCGTCAACGCCCGTTATGGCGGCAGTTTCAGCGCGGCCAGCGTGGAAACCGGCTATCGCTTTGGCGGCGACCGTGCGTCGCTGACGCCATACCTGGGCGCGGATTACTCGCGCGTGGACAGCGACCGCTTCACCGAGCAGGGGGGCCTGGGCTTCGGCCTGCGTACCGAAGGCAACCTGAGCACGCGCAGCCAGGCACTGGCCGGCGTCCGCGCCGAACGCCAGTGGGGCCGCTGGTCGCTGCGCGGTTATGCCGAATGGCAGCAGTTGCTGTCCAGTGATGGCCTGACCCAGGACGCCAGCTTCGTCGGCGTGGACGCCTGGGCGCCGCTGGCCGGCCTGCAGCCGGCGCGCTCGGGCGGTCTGTTCGGGCTGTCGGTCGAATCCTGGCTGAGCCGCAACACCCGCGTGTCGTTCGGCTACGACCAGCGCTTCGGGCCGCGCGGCGACCTGAGCCAGGTCGCGCTGCGCTACTCGGCAGCGTTCTGACCCACCGCGTGCCGGTGCCAACACGGGCCGGCACGCGGTTGTCTCACACGAAGAAGGGCGCGATTGCATCGCGCCCTTCTTCATGGGTGTCGCCGTCGCGCGCGATCAGTTGCYGCGCAGCGTCCCCAGTCGTGGCCGGGTGYGACCCAGCGGCATCTTCAGCTTGCCGATCGACTGGATGCGCGTTTCGGCGATCTGGTCGGCCGCGCGCTGTGGGGCGATGTTCTCGCTCTGGGACAGCGCGAAGATCCTGCCAAGGTTGTGGTAGATGCTGCGGATCAGGCGCATGGCGCGCTCGCGGTTGTAGCCGTCGATCTCCAGCGAAACGTTCATCACGCCGCCGGCGTTGACCGCATAGTCAGGGGCATAGAGGATGCCGCGCGCATGCAGTTCATCGCCTACTTCCAGGCTGGACAGCTGGTTGTTGGCGGTGCCGCAGACGATCCGGCACTTCAACCGCGGAAGCGTCTGCGGGTTGATCGCGCCCTCCAGCGCGCAGGGCGCGAACACATCGGCGTTGACGTCGTAGATGTCGTCCGGCTTGACCGCCTCGGCACCGTACTCGGTGACCGCGCGGTCGACCAGTGCGCTGTTCAGATCGGTGACGAACAGCTTGGCGCCGCGATCGCGCAGCAGCTTCACCAGTTCCATGCCGATGTGGCCCAGGCCCTGCACGGCGATGCTGGCCTTGCCGACTTCTTCGTGCCCCAGCTTGTGCTGCATCGACGCCATCAGCGCCTGCAGGGCGCCATAGGCCGTGAACGGCGCCGGGTCGCCCGAGCCGCCATGGACCTGGTGTACGCCGGTGACGAACTCGCTCTCCAGGTAGATGTTTTCCATGTCGTTGACGTCGGTGCCGACGTCCTCGGCGGTGATGTAGCGACCGCCCAGCGAATCGACATAACGCCCGAACGCACGGAACAGCACCTCGCTCTTGTCCTGGCGCGGGTCGCCGATGATCACCGCCTTGCCACCGCCCACGTTCAACCCGGCCAGTGCGTTCTTGTAGGTCATGGTGCGGCTCAGGCGCAGCGCGTCGGCCAGTGCATCGTCGGTGCTGGCGTAAGGGCGCATGCGCACGCCGCCCAGGGCCGGGCCCAGGGTGGTGTTGTGGATGGCGATGATCGCCCTCAGGCCGGCATCGCGGTTGTGGCAGAACACCACTTGTTCGTGACCGGAAGTTTCGAGGGTTTCAAATAACATGGCGACTCCGATGGTGCGAACGGTGGCGAACGGCGGCGAACGAACCAGCAAAAGGTGGGTTGCAAAACAAAAAAAGCGACTTCGTCTGATCGGGTGACGGGTCGCGCGGCGCCATTCTAGAGCATTCCGACGGAGGGTGTTGTCAGGGTTCAGGATGGGCCGCTGACAGGCGTCGACCCAGGCGTCAGTGGGGCAGGTCATTAAAGTTGCTGAAGATCAGGCCGATGCCGTGGCAACGGTGCGCAGTACCAGCAATGCCAGGACGGACGACGTGGGTGCAGTGGCGACAATACAGAGACGGTATCGGCCAGGACGGCGGCACGGATGAGCATGCTCGTGATGGTGGGGGCAGGGCTGTTGGGCGCCGGTGCGCTTGCGCTGGGCATCGTGCGCTGGCGTGCCGCGCGCTGTCCGGAAACCGGCACTGAGTGGCTGACCGCAACGGGTGACCGCTCGGGGAACGCCTCGGCGGCGTCGCCGGGGCGCGGCGAGGTGCCGGCCACGGCGCTGCTGCAGTCGGGGCTGCATGCGCTGGCCCTGGTCTCGCGCAGCGGTGACGCGGATGCGACGCCCGGGCCGGGCGATCCGGCGCTGCATGCGGCGGTGGTGGCCGCCCTGGAACAGCGCGACTGGTCGGCCCGGCATCTGCCGCGGCGCCCGCAACTGTTGCCGCAGCTGATCCAGACGGTCAACGACGACGATGCGTCGGCGCGCGCGATGGCCGCCATCATCGGGCAGGACCCGGTGTTGACCGGCAACCTGCTGCGCATCGCCAACAGCCCCGTCTATCGCCTGCAGGCCAAGCCGGTGGACAGCCTGCAGCGGGCGGTGACGTTGGTGGGGACCGAGGGCATCCGCCAGATCATCAGCGCGGTGCTGGTGCAGCCGGTGATGCAGCTGCACTGCGAGGCCTTCCCGCAGTTCGGCACGGTGATCTGGGAGCATGCGCTGCTGGCCTCGCGCGCGGCCGCCGATCACGCGCGGCTGGTGACCCACGAAGATGCGTTCGCCGCGCAGTGGCTGGGCCTGACCCAGGGGCTGGGGGCCGCGCTGGTGATGCGCCATCTGCTCGATGCCTGCGCAGGGCAGGACGGGGCGGCACCCTCGCGCGCGCTGGCCGCGCAGTTGCTGGATGCCTGGACCCTGCCGGTGGCCAGCCGCATCGCGGCGGCTTGGGAATTGCCGCCTTCGGTGCATGAAACGTTGCTGCGCGGCGGTGACGATGCGCAGGCGGGGTTGTCGGCCAGCCTGCGCTTCGCACGGGCGGCCGCGGCGGCCAGCCTGCTGTGCCGGCACGGCAGCATCGGCCAGGCCCAGGCGCTGGCGATCCTGGAGCAGCAGCACGCCACCCCGGCGCACGCGCTGCAGTGGATCTGGCGGCGTCTGCACGGGCGCGCGGTGGAGACGCTGGACGTTGATGAGCCGATCGAGGTCTGAGCCGTGCAGTCGGTGAGGGGTGCCGGGCGCGCATGGCCCTGCTGCCCGGAGCCAGCGCTTGCCACGCATGGCGTGGCACTACCGGCGGTGCTGCTGATGGATTGACGGAATGCGGGTGTAAGCGCCGCGCCATGCGTGGCCGCCGTTCAGCGCCCGCTTACAGCTGTGATTCCAACGGCAACCAGCTGATCGCCCGCGCACTGGCGCGCAGCCATAACGAGGTGTCCGGTTCGTGGTCGAGGAGCACCGGCGGTTGTGCGGCACGGTCCAGCCAACGCACCCGGTCCTGCGCATCCAGGGTCACCCAGTAACTCTGTTTCGGATCGGCCAGCCGCAGGTATTCCGCGCGCAGCTGCGCGGCGAGCACCGCATCGTCGAACAGCACGCCCATCTCGGTGTTGAGATACGCCGAGCGCGGGTCCAGGTTGAACGAGCCGACGAAGCCGCGCCGATCATCAAGCATGAACGCCTTGGTATGCAGGCTGGCGCCGCTGCTGCCGAACAGCCCGCCGTTGCCGGCAGGGGTGTGCGCCTTGAGCTCGTACAGGTGCACGCCGCTACGCAGCAGTGGCGCGCGATAGTGCATGTATCCGCCATGCACGGCGGCCACGTCGTTGGCAGCCAGCGAGTTGGTCACCACCCCGACCGTGGCGCCACGCTGGACCATCGCGGCCATGCCTTCGGTACCTTCCTCACCCGGTACGAAATAGGGCGAAATCAGCAACGCCTTGTGCTCGGTGGCCTGCAGTTCGCGCACCAGCCGGGTGACCAGCCAGTTGGCCTGGTCGTCGCGGCGATGCTTCATCGGTGGATCGGAGGCGATCTCCACCGTCGTCGACCAGTGCAGGTCCACCGTATCGCGGTAGTAGGAGTGCGCAGACTGCGATTGCTCGACCCGGCGCAGGTAGGGCTGCGCGGCGGTGAGCTTGGCCTCGTGCGCGGATTCGCGCACCAGCAGGCGCAGCTGCGCCGGGGTGTAGAACGCCAGCGCGGCGATCGGCACCGCGGTCTCGCTGTTCCAGTACGCATCGAAGATGTCATTGGCCTGGGACACGGCCTTGCCGGCGACGAGCAGGTCGAGGTCGCGGAAGTTCACATCCGCACGCGCGCTGAAGTACTCCTCACCAATGTTGCGGCCGCCGACGATCGCGATCCGGCCATCGGCGATCCAGGACTTGTTGTGCATGCGATGGTTGACGCTGAAGAAGCGCTGCACCATCTCCACCAGCCGCCACAGGCCGTTGCGGTTGCGGAACGGGTTGTACAGGCGGATTTCGATGTTGGGGTGCCGGTCGAGCGCCATCATCAGCGCATCCTTGTCCTGCGCGTTCATGTCATCAAGCAGGATGCGCACGCGCACGCCGCGTTCCGCGGCCTGGTACAGCTCCTGCGCCATCAGGTGCCCGACCATGTCGTCGTGCCAGATGTAGTACTGCAGATCCAGGCTGCGCCCGGCGTGGCGGGTGATCACCGCGCGGGCCGCAAAGGCGTCCAGGCCATCGGCCAGGAAGGCCACGCCGGACTGGTCGGGATGCTCGGCCTGCAGCCGTACCAGTTCGCGATCGATGGCGGTCTGGCCGGGCTGCGGCGGCAGCACGGTGCTGTGCGGGCCCATCGCCTTGGGGGTGAGATGGTCGGCGAGCAGCAGGCCACTGAGCACCAGCAGCACCAGCACGGCCAGTACGATTCCCAGCCAGCGCAGCACCCGGCGCCAGAGCGGCTTTTTTTCAGTCATGCGCCGATGCTAAGCGGGCGCGGCGTGCACTGCGAGTGCAGGGCCGCGCGATACGGCTCAGAAGCGTTCGTCCGGCGCCAGGTAGCGCCACTGGCCCGGGGCGAGTTTGCCCATGGCGACGCGGCCGATCCGCAGGCGCCGGACGCTGATCACCTCCAACCCGACCTGGCGGCACATGTCGCGCAGCTGGCCCGGTTGTACCGGCTTGATGGCGAAACGCAGGCGGGTTTCGTTCTGCCAGCTGACCTTGCAGGGGGGCAGTGGCCAGTTGCGGAAGCTCAGGCCGTGGGCCAGGCGCTTCATGCCGTACGGAACCAGTTCGCCGCTGACTTCGACCAGGTATTCCTGTTCGAGCGTGGCGCCGCGATCCTTGAGGTGCGAGACGACGCGGCCGTCCTGGCTGACCACGACCAGGCCGCTGTCTTCGTCGGCCAGCGGCATGACCAGCTGCAGGGCGTGGAAATGGCGCTGCAGGAGGGTGACGCCGGTGGCATCGAGGTCGCTGCGGCTGTCGGGGGTGACCAGGGCGCTGAGTTCGTCGGCGCGCATGCCGGCGGGCTTGTGCAGCAGCATGCTGACGGTTTCGGTGCGGGTGGCCTCGGCGTTTTCGCGCAGGACGATGGTTTCGTCGGTGACCAGGGTCTGGGGTTGTTCGACGACCTTGCCGTCCACGGTCACCCAGCCGCCTTCGATGTAGCGCTGGGCGTCGCCACGGGAGCAGCCGATCAGGCTGGTGAGGCGTTTGTCGAGTCGGATCGGGTCGGTCATCGGGGCTTGGGAGCCTACACGGACGTACTTGCGGCGTGTCCCGCCAACCTACCCACGCCAGGCCCTCACACTTGGCAGGGGGCCGGGGGAATGGAGAAAAGCGGGCGCCTGACGCCGGATACACATCCCTGCCCAAACACGGGGATCAGGGGGTGTGGTGCGGTTGAATTGTGGAAGAGCAGCCGACCAACGGTCGCTCTACCTGGCGCCATGCTGCCGACCGACGGGCCAGGTCAACCGGTAGTGCCGTCCAGGTGGGTCAGATACAGGCGCAGGTCGAATTCGAGCTGGTGGTAGTCCGCTTCCATGTGTGTGCAGAGCTGGTAGAAGGCCTTGTTGTGGTCCGATTCCTTCAGGTGCGCCAGCTCGTGCACCACGATCATCTTCAGGAACGGCGCTGGCGCCTCGCGAAACACCGTGGCGATGCGGATCTCGCGGCTGGCCTTGAGCTTGCTGCCCTGCACCCGCGACACGGTGGTGTGCGTGCCCAGCGCGTGCTTGAGCACCTGCAGCTTGCTGTCATAGATCACCTTGGACAGCGGCGCCGACTGGCGCAGATAGCGTTCTTTCAATCCCTGGGTGTAGTCGTACAGCTGCCGGTCGTTGCGCACCGTGTGCAGGTCCGCGTAGCGGCGCTGCAGCCACGGGCCCAGCCGATCGCCCGCAATCAGCTCGCGGACCTGCTGTTGCAGGGCCTCCGGGTAGCCGGCGAGGTACTTCAGGGCGGTCATGGACGACGGTTGGGGCGGAGCGGGCGGACCAGTATGATGGCCTCCGGAATCCCGCAACAACAGATGCTAGGCGTATGGCGAAGGCAAATCCCCTGCAGGAGCAGCTGCTCAAGGCCGGGCTGGTCAAGAAATCCCAGGTCTCACAGGCCGCCCGTGAACAGGTCAAGGCCCGTCACGGCAAGGCCCCGGTCGCGCCCAGCGAAAGCCAGCGCGAGGCCGATCGGGTACGCGCCGAGAAAGCTGAACGCGACCGCGCGCTTGAAGCCGAACGCAAGGAAAAGGCACGCGCCCAGGAACTCCAGGCCCAGGTCCGGCAGATCATCGACACCCACAAGGTCAAGCGCGACGGCGAGAGCGAGTACCGTTTCAACGATGGCACCGTCATCCGCACCCTGCTGGTCAACGCCTCCCTGCGCAGGCAGCTGGCGTCGGGCGCGCTGGTCATCGTCCGCTTCGGCGACGGCTTCGAACTGCTGCCGCGCGCGGCCGCTGACAAGGTGCGCGAACGCGATGCCAGCGCCATCGTGCTCGACAACGCCCAGCCCGGCACCGAGCCGAGCACCGGCAACGCCGAGGACGATGCCTATTACGCCCAGTTCCAGGTGCCCGACGACCTGGTCTGGTAACGCCCGGCTGAAGCATTCACGCGGCCGTCGCCGCGTTCAGCCATGCGTCGGCCCCGGCCCAGGGCGCAGGTCTATGCTGGGCGTCTGACACCGGCATGGGAGACACATCATGGCGACAGGTTGGGCAGGCGACGGTGCGGTCCAGGACCAGATCGACGCCACCGTCGATGACGCCATCCAGCGCGCCCGCGCGCAACTCAAGCAGGGCCCGGGATTGACCCACTGCGAACACTGCGACGCGCCCATTCCCGAGGCGCGGCGCAAGGCCGTGCCGGGCGTTCGTCTGTGCGTGCGCTGCCAGGAAGAAGAGGACGCCGCCCAGCACGAAAGCGGCGGCTACAACCGACGCGGCAGCAAGGACAGCCAGCTGCGCTAGGGGCCGGACGTTGGCCGATACGCTCAGCCGTCGCCCTGGATCCCGCCCGGCGCCTGCGATGGATCGCGCCAGYGGCGCACCGTGCGCTGGAAGAACATGTTGTTGGGGATCTGCAGCACCGTGCCCTCATGACCGCCATCGGTTTCCTGCAGGGTGGTGTAGATGAGGTTGACGTCGATCACCCGGCCCTTGAGCCCGGGCTTCTCGCCGTTCTCCAGCAGTTCGATGTAGTCGTGCAGGCGGAACGGGCGGGTGGTGAAGATCAGCAGCGTGCAGAAGATGTTCGACAACACGCTCCAGGCGGCGAAGAACGCCACCGCACCCACCGCGGCGAAACCGGTGAAGGCGGTCCACAGCACCGAGGCCGACGCGCCGACGATGCTCAGCACGATCAGCACCGCGCCGAAGTTGATGATGAAGCTGCTGATGCGGCGCGCGCCCATCACCATTTCCGGCGGCAGGGTGTAGTGCTCGCCGAGGCGGCGGATCAGGCGTCGTGCGAGCAGGCGCAGCAGCCAGGCGGCCAGCACAGTGAGCAGGATCTGTACGGCGGGAATGCCGTACTGCAGCCACGGGTGGGTCCAGGTGGGCAGGTGGTCTTTCATGTGCAGCATGGATCCTTGCAGCGATAGTGCAGTAAACGCCTATCTTAATGCGCGGGCCGCAAGGTTTTCGTCAATTGCAATCAGACCAGCCGATGCGCTTCCAGGCGTGCGATCAGCGCCGATACGCACAGCGGCGCATGCTCGGCGTACTGCACGCACAGGTCCGGCTGCGGCGGGATCGACAGGCGGATCGTCACCGGGCTCCATGGCAGGGTGCAGCTGCTGGCCAACGACAGCAGCAGGACAAGGCAACTGGAGGACATGACGGGTTCCTTGGCGATGGCCGGTGGGGTACGCAGGCTTGGATGCGGCCAGGCCGAAAAAGGTTTAGAGCTGCGACGTAAAAAATGGTTCTTCTCCCATTTGAGGGAGCGTCCCGTTGCAAGAGATGTTGCAGCGTGAGCACGACGCTGCGCGTGTGGCCGGGCAGTGTTCGGCGACGTGTGGATCGGTTGGTGTCTTCGTTCTGGGCTACCGCGAGCGGGAGGGCCCCGTAGCGGCCGGTAGGTCCCTGGCGCAAATGTCCCCCGGCCGCGTGGCGGCCTCCTCCTTGATTTTGCCCAAGGGCCTACCGGCCGCTACGGGGCTCGGCGTGCGGTGCGGAGGTGGAAGCCAGGCTTTTCCGTCGCTGGTCGGTGGGTCGGGCGCTGGGCGCCCATGCCCTTTCCGGCGAATGTCCTCCGGCGTCGGCCTGCGGCCGCCCCCTCCCCCTTTATTTCGCCTCCAAGGGCATGGGCGCCCAGCGCCCGACCCACCGACCAGCGACGGAAAAGCCTGGCTTCCACCTCCGCACCGCACGCCGAGCCC
>NZ_JBFULC010000046.1:0-35673 GCF_056400525.1 Stenotrophomonas sp. P5_A9 | reverse complement strand
GCCCCCTCCTCCTTTATTTCGCCTCCAAGGGCATGGGAGCCCAGCGCCCGACCCACCGACTGCCGCTTGAGGCGAAATAAAGGAGGAAGAGGCGGCCGMAGGCCGACGCCGGGGGCGTCGCCGGAAAGGGCATGGGCGCCCAGCGCCCGACCCACCGACCAGAGCCAAAAAAGCCGGGCTCCGCCTGCGCCGCGAGCCGAGCCCCTTAGCGGCCGGTAGGCCCTTGGGCAAAATAAAGGAGGAGGCCGCCCCGCGGCCGGGGGACATTTGCGCCAAGGGCCTACCGGCCGCTAAGGGGCCCTCACGCTCGCGACAGACCGGAGCGGAGACGCCGCCCGATCCACAACCGGCGCCTGAACTATCCGACCGCACGCGTGCAGCCGTGCCCAATCTGTTACGCCGGTTGGAACAAGTCGCGCTCTGTACGGGGAGAGGAACCAAAAAAATCCCGCCAAGGCGGGGTTTTTGTCGGCTTCCTGCGGGTAGGTACCCACCGTTGGCAGGTACGCCCTGGCTCAGTTGCCCCAGTTCGGCATCGGCATCGCATCGACCGGGATCGGCGCGGTGTCGTCGGCATCCTTGCCGCGCGTGCGCTTGTCGCGCAGATCGTTCTCGATCTGGTAGTTGCGCCGCTGCAGCCAGGCATCGCGGGTCAGCGCGTACTCGTCCACGGCGCTGTCGCGGATGTCATCCAGTGCCATCAGCTGCGAACGCATGTCCACCAGCTGCAGACCCTGCAGACCGATGCGCACCTTGTCCTCTTCGATCGTGCGGATCGGCGAGAGCGGAATGTCGCCCGCCAGGCCGAACACATCACGCACGGTACGCGGGCCGAAGAACGGCAGTTCCACGTAGCGCGAACCGCGCCAGCCCCAGGCACCCAGGGTCTGGCCGAAGTCTTCGCTGCGGCGCGGCACCATCGCCTTGCTGGCCGGATCGAACAGGCCGCCCAGGCCCAGCGTGGAGTTCATGACAAAACGGCCCAGGCTGTCCCAGGCATCGCCGGGCCTACCCTGAAGCACCTGGTTGGTGATGGTCACCGGCGCACGCAGGTTGCTGAAGAAGTTGGTCACGCCGGTACGGGCGAAGCGCGGCACCACCTTGGTGTAGGCGGTGGCCAGCGGACGGGCGACGGCGCGGTCGACCACGTTGTTGAAGCTGTGCACCCTGCGGTTGAACGGTTCCCACGGATCGTAGGCAGCCCGGCCGGGTTCGGCGCCGTCGGCAGAGGGCGCCGGGCCACCGTACAGCGCGGCGAAGTCGTCTTCGGCATCGGTCGGCGCGGCCTGGCCGCCCGCCTGTGCGGTCCGGGCGGCAGGGCGGTCGGTGGCCACCGGCGCAGTGGCCGGTGCGGCGCTTGCCGCGGCCGGCACGCTGGCCGTGTCGTCGACCGCGACGGGGGCGTCGACCGGCGCCGAAGCGTCCACGGCCACGCTGGCCGGTGCGGCCTCGCGGGCGGGCTTGCCGGCACAGGCGGTCAACGCCAGGGCGAGCACGACGAAGGGGAGGTTGCGTATGACGTTCATGTCAGCTCGCGGCAGAGGGGGCATTGAAATCCAGGGACGGCGCCAACCGGTAGGCTGCGCTGAGTTCGGTGAAGCCGGCGGGAGCGCCGTTGAAACGCGGTTGGATGCCCATGCTGCGCAGGCGCGCGGCCAGTTCGGCCAGCAGCGCCAGGCCGGCGCTGTCCAACCGCGGCACCGCAGTCAGGTCCAGCACCTGCGCATCGGCGGTGGCCTGCAGCGACGGCCACAAGGCCGTCACCGCGGCACGATCGAGCACGCCGCTGAACACCAGCGACGTGCCCTGCACGCTGACGCTGGCCGGGTTACTTGCCACTCGGGGCGGCCTGCATGCTGCCGTTGCGCAGCTCGGTGGCCACCTGCTGGATCGACTTCTGGCGCAGCGGGGCGTCGAACTGGGTCTTGAAGGTCTGCACGTAGGAGATGCCTTCGATCATCACATCGAAGATCTTCCACTGGCCGCCGACGTTGCGCATCAGATAGTCGACCGGAGTCGCTTCGCTGCCGGCGCGCACCAGTTCGGTGGACACCTTGACGCCGCGGTTGCCCGGCAGCGGCGATTCGGACTTCAGGCGGAAGCTGGGCTTGCCCTGGATATCCAGCAGTGCCGAGCCGTAGCGCTGCATCAGGTTGTCGGCCATGGCATCGGCGAACAGCTTCACATCGGCGTCGGAGGCGCCACGGCCGTGCACGCCCAGCACCAGGCGGGCGGCGTAGTCGCGGTCGAAGGTCTTGGTCAGCTCACCGTTGATGAAGCCGCGCAGCGCGGTCGGGTTGCTGCGGAACTCGGTGCGGCGCTGCTGCAGGGTGGACAGGATGCGCGTACTGGCATCGAGCACGACGGTGCTGGCCTGGCCCTGCTGGGCGCTGGCAGCGGCCGGTGCGGCCTGGGCGAAGCTGAGCGAGGGAGCACCGGCCAGCAGGGCCGAGGCGAGCAGGACCGGGATCAGTTTGGTTTTCATTTGTGCGCTTCCGTAGCCGGCGCTTCCGCACCGGGAGCATCCTGGGGAGCGGCGCCGCCGGTATTGGCCGGGCCACTGAACATGTATTTGCCGACCAACTGCAGCAGATCCACCGCCGGCTGGGTGAACACGATCTCGTCGCCGGACTTGAGCACGTCCGGATCACCGCCCGGCTGCAGTCCGATATAGCTCTCGCCGAGCAAACCGCTGGTGAATATGCCCGCCGAGGTGTCGGCCGGCAGGTCTTTGAACTTGCCGTCCAGCTTCAGGGTGACGATGGAATCGAACTTGGTCGGGTCCAGCTCGATGCCGGCGACCTGGCCCACCACCACGCCGCCGATCTTCACCGGCGCCTGTTTGCGCAGCTGCCCGATCTGGGTGAAGCGCGCCTTGAGTTCGTAGCCGTCGCCACCCAGGCCCCACCGTTGGTTGGTGGAGGCCATGGCCAGCACCAGCAGCGAGGCCAGCGCCAGCAGCAGGAAAGCGCCGACGGAAAATTCGAGTCTGGGACCGCGGATGGCCATGGGGTTATCTCACTGTTCTTTTGTCAGGTTCCCCGACGGGTGCCGGGGCGGGGTTGCGTTGCATGCCGTTCCGGGAATTACCGGAACATCATGGCCGACAGCACGAAGTTGAACATCAGCACCAGCAGCGAGGCGTTCACCACCGCGCGGGTAGTGGCCACCGAGGTGCCTTCGATGGTCGGCTCGGCGTGGAAGCCGACGTACGACGCCACCAGTGCCGCGGTACCGCCGAAGATGGCCGACTTCAGCATCGCCACGCCGAAATCGTCCCAGAAGTCCACGCTGTTGCTCAGCGCCGACCAGAACACGCCATTGTCCAGGCCCAGCACGTGCACGGCCTCGAAGTAGCTGGCGCTGATCGCCATCGAGCAGAAGATGCCGGTCAGCAGCGGCACGGTCAGCACCGCTGCCCAGAAGCGCGGCGCCACCACCTTGGCGACCGGATCGATGGCCATCAGTTCCAGCGCCTTGATCTGGTCGGTGGCGCGCATCAGGCCCAGTTCGGCGGCGATCGAGCTGCCGGCGCGGCCGATGAACAGCAGCGCGGTCAGCACCGGCGCCAGTTCGCGGTACAGCGACAGGCCGAGCAGTGTGGACAGCGCGTCGGCGGCGCCGAAGGTGGTCAGCGTGCGGTAGCCCTGCAGGGTCAGCACCAGCCCGACGAAAGCACCGCCGACGGCGATGATCGGCAGCGAGCGCGCGCCGACCTTGTAGATCTCGCGGGTCAGTTCGGCCAGGAAGTCGGCGGTCGGCAGCGAGCCGCGCAGCACCGTCAGCGAGAACAGGCCGGCGCGGCCCAGCGAGCGGGTGGCGTCAACGAACGGCATCAGGCAACCCTCGCGCGCGGCGCGGCATCGAACGGAATCGGACCATCGGGCTGGCCATGCAGGAACTGCCGCAACAGCGGGTCCTGGCTGGACTCCAGCGCGGCCGGGCTGCCCTGGAACACCACGCCACCATTGGCAATGGCGATCACCTGGTCGCAGATCGGCAGGGTCTCATGCACATGGTGGCTGACGATGATGCTGGTCAGCCCCAGGCTGTGGTTGAGACGCTGGATCAGGCTCATGATCACCCCCGAGGCGATCGGGTCCAGCCCGGTCAGCGGCTCGTCGTAGATCATCAGCGGCGGGTCCAGCGCCAGCGCACGGGCCAGCGCCACGCGCCGGGCCATGCCGCCGGACAGCTCGCGCGGCCAGGCATCGGCGGCGGCCAGCAGGCCCACCGCGTGCAGCTTCATCTGCACCAGCCGGTTCAGTACGGCCGCGGGCAGACGGGTATGGGTGCGCAGCGGCAGGGCGACGTTTTCGGCCACGGTGAGGTCGGTGAGCAGGCCATTGCCCTGCAGCAGCACGCCCACGCTCTTGCGCATCTCCAGCAGCGCGCCGGTGCCGGTGGGGATGGGCTTGCCGAACAGGGTGATCTCGCCGGCCACCGGGCGCAGTTCGCCGGTCAGCGCCGCCAACAAGGTCGACTTGCCGCTGCCCGACGGCCCCAGCACGGCGGTGATGCTGCCGCGCGGCACCTGCAGCGACACGTCGCGCAGGATGCTGCGACCGCCGCGATCGATACGCACGTTGGACAACTGCACCAGAGGTTCTGCGGAAGCCGTCATGGAAGCCATTAACAAAATTCCAACGTTGTAAGATCGTGGTGAACGGCTGAACATAACCGAACTGGACCGTGCAGTATTGTCGCACGACCGTTACCGGTCGGCCTGAGACCGCGCTCGCAACACACCGTACCGGGCGACGACAGCCAGGTCGTAGGGCCAGACCGTCGCCGGCCACCCTCGTGATCGTGCGACGGCTGCGGCACACTGGCGCGATGACTGATGCTGCGTCCGACTTCCGCCTGTACCACTCCAATTCACTCGACGTCCTGGCCGCCTTGCTGGCCACCGCGGTGCGTACGCCGGTGCCGGGGCAGTCGATCCTGGTCCCGGAGGTGGTGCTGATTCCGCAGGTCGCGATGCGGCGCTGGCTGCAGTCCACCCTGGCGGTCGAGTATGGCATTGCCGCCAATCTGGAATTCCTCACCCCCGGTGAGTTCGTCGCGCGCGCGCTCAACGCCAACGTCCCGGGCGAGCACGATGACCTCAGCGCTGCCGCTTTGCGCTGGAAGCTGTATGCCGCGCTGCGTGATCCGGACCTGCTGGGGCAGGCGCCGATGCGCGCGCTGCAGGCCTACCTGTCGGCCGCCGATCCGCTCAAGCCCTGGGCGCTGGCCGGCGAGCTGGCCGCGGTGTTCGAGAAGTACCAGGCCTGGCGCCGCGACTGGCTGCTGCGTTGGGAAGCCGGTGCCGACGCGCAGGATCCACAGGCGATCCTGTGGCGGCACATCGCCAGCGGCCACCAGTACCGCGCCCGTCGCATCGATGCTTACCTGTCGCGCTTCGAAGGGGCAGGGCAGGCACTGCCACAGGGCCTGCCGGCACGGGTGTTCGCCTTCGCCACGCTCAACATTTCGCCCGACGTGCTGCGGGTGATGGCCACCCAGGCGCGGGTCGGCACGATGCACTTCTACCTGCCCACCCCGACCCAGGCGTATTGGGGCGACCTGCAGACTCTGGGCGAGAAACTGCGCAGCGGCGCGCCCGATCCGTTCGGCGACGCGGCCGGCGAGAACCGCCTGCTGCAGGCCTGGGGCGCGGCCGGGCGCGACTTCATGGCGGTGCTGGGCAGCTACGAGGTAGTGCATCCGTCCGGTGAGATCGCCGCCTATGACGATCCCGAAGACGATGCGCGTGCGGACATGGACGCGGGTGGACTGTCCGACAGCCTGCTGCATCGGCTGCAACGCGATCTGTTCCACCGCCGTGGACAGCCCTCCGGTGAGCGCCGCGATGGCCTGCGCCGCGACGATCCCAGCCTGCAGGTGCATGCCTGCCATACCCGACTGCGCGAACTGCAGGTGCTGCACGACCAGTTGCGCGGGCTGCTGCAGGACCCGCGCTTCGAGCCGCCGTTGCAGGCCCGTGAGATCGCGGTGCTGGCCCCGGACATCGACCCCTACGTGCCGTACCTGGAAGCGGTGTTCGGCGGTCGCAGCGGGGGGGACGACCACATTCCGTACGCACTGGCCGATACCAGCCCCTTGGCCGGCGAGCCGCTGGCCGATGTCTTCGTGCACCTGCTCGGCCTGCCGGTGTCACGGTTCGGTTTGAACGAAGTGCTGGACCTRCTCGCCAGCGCGCCGCTGGCCGAGGCGGCCGGGCTGGATGCGGCCGACTTCGATCGCCTGCACGACTGGCTGCAGGCCGCCGGCGCGCGCTGGGGGCTGGATGCCCACCACCGCAGCCAGCACCAGGCCCCGCGCGATGATGCCTTCACCTGGCAGTTCGCGCTGGATCGCCTGCTGCTGGGCCATGCCAGCGGCAGCGACGGCGATATCGCCGGCGTGGCGCCGTGGCCGGAGCTGGAAGGCAGCGCGCTGGAGGCGCTGGACCGCCTGCTTGGGCTGTTGCGCGTGCTGGCCCGGTACCAGAAGGCGCTGGGCGACGCCTTGCCGCCGGCACAGTGGCGCCAACGCCTGCTGGCGCTGCTGGACGCGCTGCTGCCCGAGCCGCCGCAGGCGGCCAACAGCCAGC
Organism: Stenotrophomonas sp. P5_A9; assembly: GCF_056400525.1. Taxonomy (NCBI): domain Bacteria; kingdom Pseudomonadati; phylum Pseudomonadota; class Gammaproteobacteria; order Lysobacterales; family Lysobacteraceae; genus Stenotrophomonas; species Stenotrophomonas sp. P5_A9. Next base: position 29,075 of record NZ_JBFULC010000046.1, on the reverse strand, counting down.
GCGCGCTGGAGCGCCTGCGCAAGCTGATCAACGAATTCGCCCGCGATGCCGAGCAGGCCGGTTTCCACGGCACGGTGGCACCGGAAGTGCTGCGTGCGCACTTCGCCGGGGTGCTGGCCGAGGCCGACACCCGCGCCCCGCTGCTGACCGGTGGGATCAGCTTTGGCCGCATGGTGCCGATGCGCCTGCTGCCGTTCCGGGTGATCTGTGTGCTGGGGCTCAACGACGGCGATTTCCCGCGCCGCGACCCGGCTGCCGGGCTCAACCAGCTCACCGCCGAACTGGGCACCGCCAGGCGCCGGCATGGCGATCGTTCGTTGCGCGAGGACGACCGCTTCCTGTTCCTGCAGCTGTTCGCCTCGGCGCAGGACGTGTTCTACCTGAGCTATCTCGGTGCCGACCCGCGCGATGGCAGCGTGCGCGAACCCTCGGTGCTGGTCAGCGAACTGATCGACGCCGCCGCCGACTACCACCTGGCACCGGCCAGCGCGGCGAGGGAGCTGACCGTGCGCCACTCGCTGCAGCCCTTCGCCCCGGCCGCGTTTGGCGGCGGCGATGAGCCGCGGCGTTTCAGTTATCGCCAGCAGTGGCACCCGGCCGCCGGTTCGCTTGGCGGACAGCGGCGCGCGCTGGCGCCGTGGTTCGACCAGCCATTGCCGATCCCGGACACGTTGCCCGGCGAGGCCGAACTCAGCCTGGACGCGCTGCGCCGCTTCCTCACCGACCCGGCCAGCCAGTTCCTGTCGCAGCGGCTGGGCCTGCGCCTGCCCGAGGACCTCGGCGATGCCGATGACGTGGAACCGCTGGTCATGGCCGCGCGCGGCAGCGATACGTTGCTGCTGCGGCAGGCGGTGATCGAGGCCACCCTGGACGGGGACGATGCGCCGCTTTATCCGCGGCTGCGCGCCCGCGCGCTGCTGCCCTCCGGTGCGCTGGGGCAGCGCCAGTTCGAGGCGCTGCAGGCCCAGACCCGCCCCTACGCGCAGGCGCTGGCCCAATGGCAGGCCGGCACCGACGCCGACAGCCGCCGGTACGAGGTTGAGATCGACGGCGTGCGCCTGCACGGCCGCATCGACGGCGTGCATCCGCACGGCCTGGTGCGGCTGCGCCCGGGCCCACTCAACGGGCGTGCGGCGATCCGCCAGGGATTGGACTGGCTGCTGGCCAATGCCGCCGGCGACGCGCTGGCGCTGGTGCAGTTCCACGATGCGGATGATGACGGGCTGGGCCCGCACGTGCTGCCACCGTTGCCGCCCGAGCAGGCCCGGCAGGTGCTGCGGCGCCTGCTGCACCTGCGCAGCGAAGGGCTGCGCGCGCCGCTGCCATACGCGCCGTCCACCGCGTGGGCGATCTACACCGCCGCCGAGGCCAAGCGCGAAACCGAGGGCCGGGCAAGGTGGTACGGCAGCGACCGGACGTGGGGTGAATCCAGCGGCGCCGGCTACCCGCTGGCCCTGCGCGGACGCGATCCCTTCGCCACGCCAGACAGCTACCGGCAACTGCTGCACAACAGCTTCGTGGTCTTCACCGCGGTGCGCGAGGGCCGGGTATTCCCCGGCTTCGATGACCAGGGCGCGACAACATGAGTGACCACGACCTTCTCGACGATCCCTACCTGACGCTGCCGCTGGACGGCGTGCGCCTGATCGAGGCCAGTGCCGGCACCGGCAAGACCTTCACCCTGGCCACGCTGTTCACCCGGCTGGTGGTGGAGAAGGGCTGGCGCATCGGCCAGATCCTGGCGGTGACCTTTACCGATGCGGCCACCCAGGAACTGCGCAAGCGCATCCGCGAGCGGCTGGCGCTGGCCGCGCAGCTGGTCGAGCGCGCGCCGACCGATGCGGACACCCCCGAGGTGCTGCTGACCCGGATGATCCTGCAGCGCCAGCTGGCCTTGGGCGAAGAAACGCCGGCGGCGCTCGCGCGCCGGCTGCAGACCGCCGCCGATGAAATCGACCTGGCCTCGATCTTCACCATCCATGGCTTCTGCACCCGCGTGCTGCGCGAACACGCCCTGGAGAGTGGCCATACCTTCGATCCACCGACCCTGTTGCCCAGCGAACGCGCGCTGCACGACGAACTGGCCGCCGACCTGTGGCGCGTGCATGCCAACGATGCAGCCACCGTGGATGCGTTGACGCGGCTGTGGTCCACGCCCGAGGCGCTGGCCGGTGACCTGACCACGCTGATCAAGCCGCTGCCGCTGTTACCGCCGGTGCCCATCGGGTTGGACCACGATCCGCGTCCGGCGCACGCGCTGGCCGCGCGCCAGTTCGCCGCCGACTACCGCCAGCACGGGGAAGCCTTCCTGGGCGACGTCTGTGCGGCAGTCGAGAACAAAGTGCTCAACGGCAACAGCTACAAACTGGCCTGGCTGGAACCATTGGCCGTGCAGCTGCACCGCTGGGCGGCCGATGACACGCCGGGCGCAACCTTGGATGCCGACCCCGAGCGGCTGCGCCGGCTGACCGTCGAAGAACTCACCGCGCGCACCAACAAGGCCCACGCGGGCAGGACGCCGCAGTCGCCGCTGCAGCACGCCCTTGCCGTGTACCTGGCCGCGGCCGATGCGCTGGCGCTGTGGCAGCGCGGCCAGGCGACCGCCTTCCTGCACGCGCTGCGCGACCAGGCCCGCGCGCGCTTGGCCGAGCTCAAGCGGATCGGCCGGGTGCAGACCTATGACGACCTGATCGATGGCGTCGCCGATGCGCTGGAAGGCCCGCACCGCGATGTGCTGGTGCAGCAGCTGCGCGCGCAGTACACGATCGCGTTGGTGGATGAGTTCCAGGACACCGACGACCGCCAGTGGGGCATCTTCCAGCGCGTGTTTGGCGATTCGGCAGAAACCCGCGCTGCCGGTCTGGCGCCGGCGCTGTTCCTGATCGGCGATCCCAAGCAGGCGATCTACGGCTTCCGCGGCGGCGACATCCACACCTATCTCAAGGCCAAGCGCCAGGCCGATGCCGCGCCGCCGCTGGACCGCAATTTCCGCTCGCGCCCGGCAGTGCTGCACGCCATCGAGGCGCTGTACACCCATGCCGGCGACGGCGCCTTCCTCGAAGCGGACATCGGCTTCGAGCCGGTGCATGCGGGCAGCACGCGGGTGGATGCCGATTTCCTGCGCGACGGGGTTCCTGCGCCGGGCCTGACCGTGCGCGTGCTGCACAACAGCGATGGCGGCACTCTCAAGGCCGATCCGTCGCGGCAGCAGGCCAGCGATGCCTGCGTGGCCGCGATCCACCAGCTGCTCAGCGATGCCCGCCAGGGCCGCGCGCTACTGCGTGGTCAGCCGGTGCAGCCCGGCGACATCGCCGTGCTGGTGCGCTCGCACCGCGACGCCACGCGCATCCAGCACGCGCTCAGCGCGGTCGGCATTCCGGCGGTGGCCGCCGGCAAGCAGAGCCTGTACGCCACGCCCGAGGCGCAGGACCTGCGCCTGCTGTTGCTGGCGCTGCTGCAGCCGGCAGACGAAGGGCGCCTGCGCGCGGCATTGTCCACCGTGTTGCTGGGCGAAGACGCCGCCGCGATCGATGCGATGGAGCGCGAGGGCGACGCGCAGCGCAGCGTGCAGATCCGCCTGCTGCTGTGGCGCGAACGCTGGCAGCGCGGCGGACCGTTCGCGGTGATCGCCGACCTGTGCGCCGAACACGCCGAACGTCTGCTCGGCCTGCTCGATGGCGAGCGTCGGCTGACCAATTACCTGCAGCTGGGCGAACTGTTGCAGCAGGCCGCCGCGCAGACGCTGGGCATGCATGGCCTGCTGGATTGGCTGCAGGTACAGATGGCCCACGCCGACCAGAACGACGAACAGCAGCTGTTGCGGCTGGAATCGGACGCGCGCCGGGTGCAGATCATCACCCTGCACAAGAGCAAGGGGCTGGAGTATCCGCTGGTGTTCCTGCCGTTCGTCGGCATCGGGGGCAGCGCACCCAATACCGATACGAACTGCACGGTGTATGCCAACGGCCGCCGCGAGCTGCACTGGAAACTGGACAAGGACGAGGCGTGGAGCGCGGCCAGCACGCGCAGCGCGCAGGAGCAGGAGGCCGAAGATGCGCGCCTGCTGTACGTCGGGCTGACCCGCGCCGAACACGCGTTGTGGATCGCCGCTGGCGATCTGGCGGGGCTGGCCAAGACCCGTTTGGCGCCGATGCTCTCGGACATGGCTGCACTACGTGCGCATCCGGACATCGCCGTGGTCGACGGGCCGCTCGAACCGCGCCCGCCGCAGCTGGCGTTCGAACGCGACGGCGAACTACCGCCGGTGCGCGCGCTGACCCGGCGCATCCCGCACGACTGGTGGGTGTACAGCTTCACCCAGCTTGCCCACGCCGATGCCGGCCACGACACCGACGCGGCCGCCACTGAAATTCCCGCACCGGCCGCTGATGAACCGGTCGGCGTGGACCTCACCCTGGACGCCGAGCAACCGGCGTTGCCCAGCGAGGAGGTCATCGACCCGCGCTTCATGGGCAGCCGCTTCGGCAACGTGCTGCACGATGCGCTGGAAAACACCGACTTCGCGCGCTGGGCGCACTGGCAGCCGGGACAGCCCGCGCCGGACGATGAAGCGCAGGTGCTGCGCGCCTGTCTGGGTGAAGAAGGCTATGCCGATGAAGACCTCGACGATGGTGTGGCGGTGCTGACCGCACTGGTCGGCCAGACCCTGACCGTACCGCTGCCCGAAGGGGGCGCATTGCACGATCTGCCGGCCGATGCGCGCCGCGCCGAAATCGAGTTCCACTTCGCCATGCAGCCCACGGCGGTGCCGGCACTGCTAGAGCTGCTGCACGCGCACGGCCTGGTTCGCGAGCGTCGCGGCTTCGGCGTGCGACGGCGGCTGGAGGGGCTGATGACCGGCAAGATCGATCTCACCTACGTACGCGATGCGCGCTGGTACGTGCTCGATTACAAATCCAACCGCCTGCCCGGCTACGACGCCGCGCGGTTGCAGAGCGCGATGCAACACAGCGAGTACGACCTGCAGGCGCTGATCTACACCGTGGCGCTGCACCGCTGGCTGCGCTTCCGGCTGGGCGCGCAGTACGACTACGCCCGCGACATGGGCGGCATCCGCTACCTGTTCTGCCGTGGCCTGGATGCCGCGCGCGCGGACAGCCCCGGCGTGTACGCACACCGCTTCGACCCGGCGCTGGTCGATGCGATGGATGCGCTGTTCGCCGGTGGCGAACAGGCCCAGGCCCGCATGGCCGCACGCGCACGGGGTGAGGCATGAGCCTGCTCACCGCCCTGCAACGCGGCAACGCGCTGCGCACCCTCGACCACGCGCTGGCGCAGAGCCTGCGCCGGTTGCAGCCGGACACCCCCGATGCGGTGCTGGCGGCCGCGGCGCTGGCCTCGCTGGCGGTGTCGCAGGGGCATGCCGGGCTGGATCCGCGGCACCCGCAGCGCCTGGTCGACACCGACGTCGACTGGCCCGACGCCGAAGCCTGGCTTGCGCAGCTGCGCGCTTCGCCGTGGGTGGACGTGCCGGCCTCGGACGCTGCCGAGGCCACCGCCGACCGGCCGCTGGTGCTGGAAAACGGGCTGCTCTACCTGCGCCGCTACCGTGAGTACGAACGTCGCCTGGCCGCCGGCCTGCAACGCATCGCGACCCATCCGCTGGCCCAGCCCGATCCCGGCGCGCTGGCGGTGTTGTTCGGGCAGTTGTTCCCGCAGGCGCACGACGGTACCGACCACCAGGCCCGTGCCGCCGGCGTGGCGCTGCGCCATCCGCTGGTGCTGGTCACCGGCGGGCCCGGTACCGGCAAGACCACCACCATCGCGCGCCTGCTGGTGCTGCTCGCCGCGCAGGCGGCGCAGGCCGACCAGCCGCTGCCGCGGGTGGCGCTGGCCGCGCCCACCGGTCGCGCCGCCGAACGCATGGCCGAAAGCCTGCGCGTGGCCGTGCAGCGACTGCGCCTGGTCGGTATCGCCCCGGCACTGTGCGATGCCATGCCCACCACCGGCACTACCCTGCATCGCCTGCTTGGGACCATTCCTGATTCACCGCGCTTCCGTCACCACGGCGACAACCCGCTGCCGTTCGATGTGGTGGTGGTGGATGAGGCGTCGATGATCGACCTGCCGCTGATGACCAAGCTGGTCGAGGCGGTCGCCTCCGGTACCCGGCTGGTGCTGCTCGGCGATCCGGACCAGCTGCCGTCGGTGGAAGCCGGCGACGTCCTCAGCGCGATCCTGCGCGCCAGCGGCGATGGCCTGGGCACCCGCGCCGACGATGCCGACGCATTGCGCGCGCTGTTGTCACCGGCCACCCTGCAGCCGCTGGCCGCCGGCAGGCGCTTCGGGGGCCGACGCGTGCAGCTGCAACGCGGCTATCGGCAGACCGATGCACTGGACCTGGTGCCGCTGGCGCATGCCGTGCGCGACGGCGACAGTGACGCCGCGCTGGCGCTGCTACGCAGTGACCGGCTGGCTGGCGTGCACTTCCATGAAGACCAGACCGATCCGCTGCAGCACCGCGATCACCTGCTGGCGCACTGGCGCGGGTTGGGCGAGGCCGCCGATCCGGCGCAGGCACTGGCCAACGCCGGTCGTATCCGCCTGCTCACGGCCGTACGCGAAGGCGCGCAGGGCGCACGTGGACTCAACGCCCGCATCGAAGCCCTGTTGGCCGGGGTACCGCGTCCGGGCATGGCGCCGGGTTATTTCCATGGACGTCTGCTGTTGATCACTGAAAACAGCTATCGCCATCGCCTGTTCAACGGCGACATCGGCATCTGCCTGCGGGATCGACAGGGCGCAGTGACCGCCTGGTTCCCCGGCGACACGCCCGACCAGCCACGCGGCTTCCATCCGGGCGCATTGCCGGCGCATGAAAGTGCGTTCGCCATGACCGTGCACAAGGCGCAGGGCTCGGAGTTCGACGAGGTCTGGCTGCAGTTGCCGCGTCGCGACAACCGGGTGCTGTCACGTGAGCTGGTCTACACCGGCATGACCCGCGCGCGGCAGTCGCTGCATGTGCTGGGCAGCGCGGAGGTCATCCAGGCCGCGCTCAAGCGGCATGCCAGCCGCATCTCCGGGCTGGCCGCGCGCCTGCATGGCCCGCCAGACGCGCCAGACGCATCAGAACCGCCGGTGGGCGACACAGCGGTCGCCGCACCGGCGCAGGGGCAGTTGTTCTAGCCCCGCTCCCGGCTTATTCCGGAATTACCACGGTGCCATCGGGGAACACGATGGCGCCGTCACCGCTGACATCGAAGAAGCCCAGCTGGTGGGTGTTGGCCAGCACCTGCACCAGGCCATGCGCGTTCTCGGCCACTTCATCATCGAAGGACGCGTAGATGACGTGCTGGCCGACGCTGTAGTCGGTCACTTCCGGGCGGTCATCCTCGTCATCGGCCAGGGGGCCGTCCATCGGCGGGAAGTGCTCGGCGAGCGCGGCGAAGAACGCCTGCAGCGCCGGCACCGACACCTTCGGATCGTCGTAGTCGTGCGTCTCGTTCCACTCGGTCTGCGCGTCGTACCACTGCAGGAAGGCGTCCGCCTCACGCGGGGCGACGGCGGGGTCGAACACCATCAGGTCGTAACTCATCGGGAATCACCTTGATCCATGCGCAAATGCATGCGTCAGGATAGCCCTGATCGGCGCGGACCGGCCGGCCCGTGCGGGGCCGGTTCAGCGCGGCGCCGGCAGGCCAGGCGCCGCGGCGGCCGTAACGGCAGGTGCATCGGCCACCGGTGCGTCCGGGAACAACGCATAGCGCAGCCCCAGCACGCCCATCAGCGCCTCATCGCGCGCCTTGCCCGCGTCCACGGTCTGAACTCGCTTCAGCGAGGCCTCCAGCTTGGCCTGCAGGCCGGCCGGTGCCGGCAGCGGCGCCCGCCGTGCCACCTGCGCGCGATAGTGCGCGCCCACATCGTCCAGGATCGATTCGATCGCCTGCATGCTGGCCGGCGGCAAGCCATGGCGGGCGCGGCGCAGCTGCAGGATGTTCAGGCCGATGCGCGCTTCGGTAAGCATGTCCACCGAGGCGATGTCGCTGCCTTCCGGGGTCGCCGCCAGGCGCGGGGCCAGCAGGCCGAGCAGGTCCAGCATGCGCGCGGCGAACTGCTGGCGATCCTGCTGGCCACGGCCTTCGGCGGCCTCGGCCAGCGTGGTCCAGCCCTGCCGCACCAGCCGGCGTGCGGTCCATTCGGCACCGACCGAGCGGAACAGCCGGGTCATCACCACCGCAAACCCGATCCCGATGAACATCGCCACCGAGGAATTGATGAAGCTCTGGATGTTGGCGTTGTAGGTGTTCTGCACGTTGAGCAGCGCCACCAGGTTGACCGTCAACGGCAGCCCGATCAGCGCGGTCTGCGGCTTGTGCAGCAGCAGGCCCAGCGGCAGGAACACCACCGCCAGCACCAGCGCCAGGCTGCCGAAGTCATGCACCGCCGGGAACACGCCGAACAGGTACACCCCGGCCACCAGGCTGGCCACGATCGCCCACAGCAGGAAGGACAGCATGCTCGGTGCCGGATCGTCCTGCGCGGCGAAGAACGCAGCAGCCACCGCGGCCATCATCGCGCCGTTGCCACCGCCTTCCCAGCCCAGCCCGATCCACAGCGCGCAGTAGGTCATCAACGCCACGCCGGCGCTGGCCGCCGAGAACAGCGCCATGCCGTAATCCACATGCCGTGCATCACTGCTGCGCGTGGCGCGGATCCGGTAGTGGGCGGTATCGCGCGGCGCGCTGCCCTGTTCGATGGCGTCCTGCAGGGTGCCGCAGTCCTGCCACAGGTCCACCAGCTCCTCCAGCCGCAGCAGCAGGGTCACCAGCAGCAGGTGGTCCAGCTCGCCGTCCACCGCCGGCTTGAGCGCCAGGATGCGGGCGCGCAGCGCGGCGTATTCGCTGGCGCTGGAGCGGCCGGGCTGCTCCAGCCACTGTGCGATGTCGGTCACCAGCGGCTCCAGGCCCGGCGGCAGCGCACGGCCCCCGGCGCGCAGCGCGCCCAGGCGGTCTGCGATGGAAGACAGCACCGGCAGCATCAACAGCATGCGTTCGCGCAGCCGCTCCATCGACACCGCCGCGCCGGCATGGCGGGGATCGTCGCGACGCAGGAACTCGATCAGCGCCTCGAACTGCACCAGGTCGGCGGCCAGCCGGTTGCGCGGGCCATGCGCCTGGCCACGCAGCAGGATCTGCCGCGACCACTGCGCCGCATCGCCCATCCAGTTGCTGACCCGCGAGCGCAGCATCGGCCGCACCGAGGTGGGGAAGAACAGCGAGGCGAACAGCACCGCCACCACCGTGCCCAGGATGATCTCTTCGCTGCGCGCCACCACCGTGTCGAAGATGGTGTCCGGCGAGGTCACCGCCGGGAAGCCGATGAAGGCGGTGGTGTAGCCGGCCAGCAGGAACGCGTAGCCGCGCGGACCACGGTTGAGCAGGGCGATGAACAGGCAGCCGGACAACCACAGCGACATCGCCGCGCTCAGCAGCAGCGGCATTTCCACCAGGTGCGGCAGCATCCACAGCGTTGCCGCACCGGCGATCAGGGTGCCGACGATGCGGTACACGCCCTTGGCGCGGGTGGGGCCGAGCATCGGCTGGGTCACGATGTAGACCGTGGCCATCGCCCAGTACGGGCGCGACAGGTTGCCGGCCAACCCGATGTACAGCGCGGCCAGCGCGGCCAGGAAGGTCTTCACCGAAAACAGCCACGCCTGACGGTCCAGCAGCACCATCGCGTTTACCTCGTCGCCTTGCCGGCGGCCACGGCGTCGGCGTTCCAGCCGCCACCCAGCGCCAGGAACAGCTGGATCTGATCACGCGATACCTGCGCCTGCGCGGCGGCCAGGGTGGCATCGGCCGAGACCAGCGTGCGGTCGGCATCCAGGCTGGCCAGGTAGGGGGTGCGGCCGCCCTGGTACAGGCGCCGGTTCTGGCTGGCGGCCAGTTCGGCCTGCTGCTGGGCGGTCTGCAGCGATTGCAGGCGTTGCAGGTCGTGCGCATAGCGGCTGAGCGCGGTCTGGGTTTCGCGCAGCGCCTGCAGCACGCTGTGGTCGAACTCGGCCAGCGCCGCGTCCGCGCCCGCCTCGGTGGCGTGGATGCGCGCATGCGTGCCCGAGGACGGCAGCGTCCAGGAGATCAGCGGGCCGATCGACCACTGCTGGGTCAACGGCTGGCCGAAATCTTCCAGCAGGCCAGCCGCACCGACCGAGGCGCCCAGGCGGATGTCCGGGTACAGCTCGGCGGTGGCCACGCCGATCCGCGCGGTGGCCGCTGCCAGCCGGCGTTCGGCCTGGCGCACGTCCGGGCGACGTTGCAGCAGTGCGCGGCCATCGCCCACCGGTAGCGGCTGGGCCAGGGTCGGCGCCTGGCTGCAGTCGCCCACGCCGTCGGGCAGCTGTCCCGGGGTGCGACCGAGCAGGGCCGCCAACTGGTATTCGGAGGCTTGGCGCTGGGCGCGCAGCGGTGGCAGCGCCGCTTCCAGCATCGCTACCTGGGCGTTGGCGCGGGCCAGCTCGGGCGGGGTGCCGCGGCCGGCGTTGATCAGCCGCTGGGTGACCTCGCGGCTGCGCTGCTGCAGCTGCAGCGAATGCTCGGCCACGTGCAGCTCATGGTTGGCATGGCAGATCTCCACGTAGCTGCCGGCGACCTGCGCCACCAGCGACACGCGGGCCAGGTCGAGGGCGGCGGCCACGCTCTGCTCGTCGGCATGCGCGGCCTCGGAAGCGCGCTTGAGCTTGCCGAACAGGTCGAACTGGTAGGACACGGCGAACTTGCCGTCGGCCAGGTTGATCGGCGGCAGTTCGTGTTCCAGCAGGAACGATTCAGCCGACAGCTGCGCACGGCTCACCCCGGCCTCGGCCTCGTACTCGAAACCACCGGCATCCAGCGCCTGCTCGTAGACGGCGGCAGCGCGGCGCAGGTTTGCATCGGCCACCTTGAGTTCCACGTTGTCGCGCAGTGCCTGCTGTACCAGGGCATTGAGGGTGTCGTCCTGGTACAGCTCCCACCAGCGCGCGGGCAGCTCGGCACCGGCGGCTACCTGTGGGTTGCCGGTGTCGATGAAGGCGGCATTGGCCTCCGGCCGCTGGAAGGCCGATCCTGCGGGCACGGTGTAATCCGGGCCCACGGTCTTGCACGCGGCCAGGGTGGTCAACGCCAGCCCCAACGCGATGCGGTGCAGGGCAGGGCGGCTCACAACGCCGCCTGTGCCGGTCGTGCCGGCGTGGCCTGGACCGTGTCCGGCACGATGGTGACCGTGGCGGTGCGCCCGGCGATCAGGTTGACCCCGGCCGGCACATGGTCGATATGGATGCGCACCGGGATGCGCTGGGCCAGCCGCACCCAGTCGAAGGCCGGGGTCACGTTCGGCAGCAGGCTGCTGCCTTCGCTGCGGTAGCGGTCCTCGATGCCGGCGGCGATGCTCTGCACATGGCCCTGCAGCGGCTGCGCCTCGCCCATCAGGCGGATATCCACCTTCTGCCCGGCGTGCACGCCGCGCAGGCGGGTTTCCTCGAAATAGCCATCAACGCGGAACGAACCGGTATCCAGCACCGCCATTACCGGCCGCCCTGCGGTGACGTAATCGCCGGCACGCACGGTGCGGTCGTTGACGTGCCCGGCGCTGGGGCTGCGCACCTCGGTACGCGCCAGATTGAGCCTGGCCAGGTCCACGGCCGCCTGCGCGGTGGCCATCGAGGCCTGCGCGGCGAGCAGCTTGGCGCGGCGTACCTCGGCATCCTCGGCGGCGACCAGGTCGGACAGGCTGCGGTCGCGCGCGATCTCGCGGCGCAGCTGGTCCAGCGTGGCGCGACGTTCGCCGAGGGCGGCCTGGGCCTGTTCCAGCGCGATCTGGTAGCGGGCGCGGTCGACCACGAACAGCACGTCGCCGCGCGCCACCGGCTGGTTGTCGGTCACCTTCACCGCCTCCACCAGCCCGGACACGTCCGGTGCCACCTGCACCACGTCGGCGCTGACGTGCGCATCGCGCGTCCACGGTTCGTCCATGTAGTACGACCACAGATGGCGCAGCACCAGCACCGCGGCGATCACCGCCACGACGGTCAGCACGACCGGGAAAGCACGCTTGAGGATCTTGTTCACGATTGCATCCAACGCATCAGGGAAAACAACCCGCCAAGCACGATCACGTACACGGCCAGGTTGAACAGGGCGGGGTGCCAGATGTGGCGGTAGGCGCCGGTGCGCTGCAGGACCACGCGCAGCCCGCTCTTGAGCAGGTACGCCAGCAGCATCAGCCCGAGCAGGGTCGGGACGAACACACCATAGAGACTGAATTCACCGTACATCGAGGCAAAGGGTTCACTGGGGGAGCGGAAAGGGGGGCGCCCGGCGTCGTGACACGGCACCGGGCGGTAAAACGGGGAAACGGCTTACGTCACGCGTTCGGCGGCATCGGCCAGCAACTGCCACAGCTTCAGCACGGTGCGCAGTTCATCCAGCGACAGCTCGCCGAACACGCCCTGGCGCAGCCCGATCAACTCCGTTTCCAGCTGGCTCACCAGGGCTTCGCCCTTGTCGGTCAGCCACAGCAGGTTGGCGCGGCGGTCGCTGGCATCGCATTCGCGGCGGACCAGGTCGCTGGCCGAGAGCTTGTCCAGCAGCCGCACCAGCGACGGACCTTCCATGCCCAGCTGCTGGGCCAGCGTCACCTGGCGGATACCCCCGCCGGCACGCCCGATCATCAGCAGCGGCATGGTGCATGCCGCTGAAATGCCGTAGCTGCCCAAGGCCTGGTCGGCCAGGCGCTGCCATTGCCGCCCTGCATAAAGCAGGCCGGAGCTGAGCTGCATCTGCAGCTGGGTGCGTTCGTCGAGGGTTCGTTTCATGGCAGATCGATAGGATACTACTAATTTCCATCCTATCAATACCCTGGCCCAACCGCAGCCCAACGCCGGCCCGCCGCCGCAGGCCCGGACACCGTGGCGGGGGACGTCCGAGGGGTCTGTCGGGTACGATGCTCGCCCCCCTTCGGGTGCTGTATGTAATGAGCAAACAAGACAACGACGCCACCCCGGTCACCCAGGCCGATGCCGAATCGGCCGTGCGCACCCTGCTGCGCTGGGCCGGTGAAGACCCCACCCGCGAAGGCCTGCTGGATACCCCGCGGCGCGTGGCCGAGGCCTACGGCGACTGGTTCAGCGGCTACCGCGACGATCCGCGCGCCTACATGGAGCGCACCTTCGAGGAAGTGGCCGGCTACGACGAACTGATCGTGCTGCGCGACATCGAGTACGAAAGCCACTGCGAACACCACATGGCGCCGATCATCGGCCGCGTGCACGTCGGCTACCTGCCGGCCGGCAAGGTCGTGGGCATCAGCAAGCTGGCCCGCGTGGTCGAGGCGTATGCACGCCGCTTCCAGGTGCAGGAAAAGATGACCGCGCAGATCGCTCAGTGCATCCAGGACGTGCTGCAGCCGGTCGGCGTGGGCGTGGTGGTGGAAGGTGCGCACGAGTGCATGACCACCCGCGGCATCCACAAGCGTGGCGTCAGCATGGTCACCTCCAAGATGCTGGGCAGCTTCCGCGAGGATGCGCGCACCCGCGCCGAGTTCCTGCGCTTCATCGAAGTGGGCGGCAAGCGCTGAACCTGCCGCGCGCCCGGCAGCGCTCCGCCGGGCCTTTCCCCTTCCCGCTGCGCGGCGTCCGGCCGCGCGGTGTTTTTCCGGATGTCCTGGCTGCATGAAGCACCACGAACGCATCACCCGTTACCGCACCCTGCGCGAGCAACCCCAGTGGAAGCTGCTGGCGGCCGCCAACGCCCCGGAAATCATCGGCCTGCTGCAGGGCCTGTTGATGGATGGCGAGCGGACGCTGCCGGCCGCGGCCCTGCATGAACGCCTGCAGCGCGCGCTGGACCAGCTCAACGGCGAGGAACTCTCGCGTGAGTTGCCGCGTACCGCCCAGGCCTACATCGCCCACTGGCTGGCGCAGGGCTGGCTGGAGCGGCGCCTGCCCGAGGGGGCCGACCAGGAGCAGTACGAGCTGTCCACCCAGGCCCTGCAGGCGATCCGCTTCGCCGACAGCCTGGAGCAGACCCGCGTGGCGGCCACCGAAAGCCGGCTGGCGCTGGTGATCGAACAGCTCTCGCAACTGGCCGCGCAGACCGAGTCCAACCCGGATGCGCGCCTGTCGGCGCTGCGCGACGAACGCGACCGCATCGACGCGGAGATCGCGCGGGTCGGCCAGGGCCGCGTGGTGGCGCTGGATGGCAAGCGCGCGCTGGAACGCGCGCGGCAGATCATCGGCCTGGCCGATGACCTCACCGAAGACTTCCGCCGTGTCCGCGACGATTTCGAGCGCCTCAACCGCGAGTTCCGCGAACGCATCATCGACGATGAAAGCGAACGCGGCGAGGTGCTCTCCCGGTTGTTTGAGGGCGTGGACGTGATCGGTGACAGCGACGCCGGGCGCAGCTTCCAGGCCTTCTGGCGGCTGCTCAACGATGCCGAGCAGAGCGCCCAGCTCGACGCCGCGCTGGAAGCGGTGCTGGCACGCGGCTTCGCCCGCAAGCTCGACCGCGACGAGCGCGCCTTCCTGCGCGGCTTCACCGGCACCATGCTCGACCGCGGTGGCCAGGTCCACGACGTGCTGCAGCACTTCGCGCGCAGCCTGCGCGGGTTCGTGCAGAGCCGTGGCTACCTGGAACAGCGCCGGCTCAACCAGCTGCTCAAACAGGCCCAGTCCGAAGCGCTGGCACTGCGCGATGATTTTTCCGCCCAGCGCCCGATCGGCCGCGACCTCCAGCTCACCACCAGCCGCCTGCGCTCGTGGTCGCAATGGAAGCTGCACGATCCGCGCAGCGCACAGGTGGATGGCAGCGTGCAGCGCAACGATGCGGCCAGCATCAGCCTGGAAAGCGTCGGCGACCTGGTCGCGTCCTCGGAAATCGACTTCCGCACCCTGCGCCGGGACCTGCACGAACTGCTCGGCGTGCAACCGAAATTGAGCATCGCCCAGGCCCTGTCGCAGCGCGAAGCGCCGCAGGGACTGGGCAGCGTGATCGGCTACCTGTCGCTGGGCACCCGCCACGGCGTGGTGGTCGACGGCGAACAGGAAACCGCCCATTGGCGTGGCGGCGATGGGCAGTGGCGACGCGCCCGCATCCCGCTGGTTTGGTTCACCCAGGAGAAACGCCATGAACTGGCATGAAGATTCCCACGATGCCGCCCCGATCGACGGGCCGGCAGACGACCAGGACGCAGAGCCGGTCGTGATCACGCCGCCGCCGCGTCGCAACAACGACGTGTTCTACATGGGCGATACCGGGCGCCTGCCGCTGGATGGGCGCCGCGCGCTGTGCCAGCTGTTGATCGGCCCCAGCATCGACCAGCTGCGCCACGCCAAGCTGTGGCCGGCATTGATCCGCAGCGAAGCGGCCATCCGCTCGGCGCTGGCGGACCTGTTCCTGGAGCTGGTGCTCGACCGCGACAGCGGCGTGGCCTTCACCCGCCAGGCCGATACCGAAGACATCGACGCGCCGGTGCTGCTGCGCACCTCGCCGCTGACCTTCATCGACTCGGTGCTGCTGCTGTACCTGCGCCAGCAACTGGCCGAGGCCGATGCACGCGGCAACCGCGCCGTGGTGGCCGACACCGAGATGGCCGAAGCACTGGCCATCTACGAGAAAAACCTCTCCACCGACCGCGCGGGCTTCAATCGCCGTGTCGCCGCGGCCGTGCAGAAGATGAAAGAGAACCACATCCTGACCCGCCTGGCCGGCCAGGACGACCGACACGAAGTGTCGCCGGCGCTGAAGCTGCTGTTCTCCGCCGAAGATGTCTCCGCGCTGTCGTCGGTGTACCGCCAGCTGCGCGAAACCCCTGCTGCAAAAGCCTGAACGGACCGACCGACAACGCATGGCCATCTCCAAGCACACCCCCGCCCTGTTCACCGAAGGGCTGCCGGACCCGCGGCTGCAGCAGTTCCGCATGCGCCGCCTGCAGGTGCACAACTGGGGCACGTTCAACGGCCTGACCGAGGTGCCGATCGCCGAGCGGGGGTTCCTGTTCGTGGGCCGCTCCGGCTCGGGCAAGTCGACCCTGCTCGACGCCATGTCGGCGATGCTGGTGCCGCCCTCGATCGTCGACTTCAACGCCGCCGCGCGTGAGGCCGAACGCAGTGGCCGCGACCGCAACCTGGTCTCCTACGTGCGTGGCGCGTGGGCCGACCAGCAGGACCGTGGCACCGGCGAAATCGCCACCCAGTACCTGCGCAAGGGCGCTACCTGGACCGCGCTGGTGCTGGAATACCGGGCCGGCGACGGTCGCGTGGTCAGCCTGGTGCGCCTGTTCTGGATCGCCGGCAATGGCGCGGCCGCTGCCGACGTGCGCAAGCATTACCTGATCGCCGAGCGTCCCTTCGATATCGCCAAGGACCTCGGCGGTTTCGACCTGGACCTGCGCAAGCTCAAGCAGCGCCTGGGCGATGTCCACCACTTCGACAGCTTCGTCGGCTACGCCGAGCGCTTCCGCCACCTGCTGGGCATCGACAATGAAATGGCGCTGCGCCTGCTGCACAAGACGCAGTCGGCCAAGAACCTGGGCGACCTGAACGTCTTCCTGCGCGACTTCATGCTCGATACGCCAAAGACCTTCGATGCCGCCGAACGCCTGGTCAGCGACTTCGCCGAGCTGGACGGCGCGCACAAGTCGGTGGTCACCGCGCGGCGCCAGGTCGAAACCCTGTTGCCCGCGCGTGCGCTGCACGCCGAGCTGAAGGCGATGAACCTGCAGCGCGCGGACGAGGAAACCCTGAAGCTCGGGCTGGACAGCTTCCGCGAATCACGCCTGCAACTGCTGCTGGACAAGCGGCTGCAGGAAATCGACGTGCGCCACCGCGGTCTGCTCGGCGAGGAGACCCAGCGTCGCCAGACGCTGGCCAACCATGAAGAGCACGTGGCCGAGCTGGAACTGCAGCGACGCCAGCAGGGCGGCGAGCGCATCGAGGAGCTGGAACGCGAACAAGGGCGTGCCCAGGCCGAGCGCGACCGACGCCAGGCAAAGCGCGATCAGGCCAGCCAGGCCGCGGCCAAACTGCAGGACGCATTGCCCGATGACGCGCACGGGTTCGCGCAGCTGATCAGCCGCGCGCAGGGCGAGCTGGACAACCGCCAGCAGGCGGCTGCCGCGCTGGACGATGCCATCACCGAGCGGTTGTCCGGCAAACAGGACGACACGCGCCGCTTCGGCGATGTCCGCGCGGAACTGGAGGCGATGGAGCGCAACCCGTCGAGCATTCCCGCGCCGCTGCAGAAGCTGCGCAGCCGCCTGGCCGAGGAAACCGGTGTTCCCGAAGCAGCACTGCCGTTCGTGGGCGAGCTGATCCAGGTCCGCCAGGAAGAGGGCGCCTGGCAGGGCGCGATCGAGCGCGTGCTGTTCGGGTTCGCGCAGTCGCTGCTGGTGGAAGACAAGCACTACAACGAAGTCAACGCGTGGGTGAACCGCACCCACATCGGCATGCGGCTCACCTACTACCGCGTGCGTCGCAATGACGATGCCATTGCCCGTGAGCCCTCCAAGCGTTCGTTGCTGCACAAACTGGAATTCCGCGACAGCGTGTTCGAGCCGTGGCTGCGCCGCGAGCTCGGCAAGCGCTACGACTACGAGTGCGTCGAGGCAAAGCAGCTGCGCGATGTCGAACGCGGCATCTCGCGCGAAGGCCAGGTCAAGCACCCGGGCGATCGCTTCGAGAAAGACGACCGCAACGCGATCGGTGATCGTCGCCGCTGGCTGCTCGGCTTCAGCAACAGCGACAAGCTGGCGCTGTTCCGCAAGGAAGCCCAGGAGCTGGCGCAACGCATCGCCGAATGCGACGAAGATGTCGCACGGCTGCGCAGCCAGCGCGATCGCGACAACGAGCGGCGCCTGGCCTGCAACCAGCTGGTCAATTTCAGCTGGGAGGAAGTGGATGTCGCCACGGCCGTCCAGCGCCTGCAGGACATCGAATCGTCGCTGCACGAGCTGAAGGAAGGCAACGCCGACCTGGCCCGCCTGGCGCAGCAGATCGACCAGGCGCGCGCGGATATCGCGCAGGCCCGCCGGACCTACGAAGACACCCGCGTCGAGCTCGCGCACCACGCACGCGAACGCGACAAGCTCGATGCCCAGCGCCAGCGCAGCCGCGCCCTGGTACTACCTGCCCTCGGTGCCACCCAGGAAGCCGGGCTGCAGTCGCGCCTTGAGCGCCTGGGCGGCCTCAGCCTGGAAACGCTGGAAGCGCACATGCGCGAGATCAGCAAGGGCATCAACGAAAGCCTCGCCGCCTCGCAGCAGGACGTGCACCGCGTCGAGACGCAGCTGGTGGCCTGCTTCCGGCGCTTCGCGCAGGCGTGGCCGGAAGAGTCCGGCGATTTCACCGCGTCCGTCGCCTCGGCCGAGGACTACCTTGCCCGCCTGCAGCGGCTGGAACGCGATGGCCTGCCGCAGCACGAAGAACGCTTCTTCGACCTGCTGCAAAACCAGAGCAAGAACAACCTGCTGGCCCTGCAACGGCACAGCGCCGAGGCACGCAAGTCGATCGGCCAGCGCCTGGACGAGGTCAACGCCTCGCTGGAGCAGGTGCCGTTCAACCGCGGCACCCTGTTGACCATCGAGCTCAGCGACCGGCGCCTGCCGGAGGTGCTGGAGTTCCACCAGCAGTTGCGCGACGTGCTGTCGCACCATCAGACCGAAGAGCGCGAGGTGGCCGAGGCGCAGTTTGCCGTGCTGCGCGAGCTGGTCAAACGCCTTGGCTCACAGGAAGGCGAGGACCGCCGTTGGCGCGAAAACGTGCTCGACGTGCGCCTGCATGTGGAGTTCATCGGCGTCGAGCTCGACGCCGCTACCCGCCAGCAGGTGGAGATCTACCGCAGCGGCGCCGGCAAGTCCGGTGGCCAGCGGCAGAAGCTGGCCACCACCTGCCTGGCTGCAGCGCTGCGCTACCAGCTCGGCGGCGCCGAAAGCCAGCTGCCCAGCTACGCCGCCGTCGTGCTCGACGAAGCGTTCGACAAGGCCGACAACGAGTTCACCGCCCTGGCGATGAACATCTTCGAGAACTTCGGCTTCCAGATGGTTGTGGCCACGCCGCTGAAGTCGGTGATGACGCTCGAACCGTTCATCGGTGGTGCCTGCTTCGTCGAAATCAGCGGCCGCCACGACTCCGGCGTGCTGCTGATCGAGTACGACGAAGAGGCCAAGCGGCTCAAGCTGCCGGAGCGCAGCCGCCAGCAGGACGCCGAACCGGTCGCCTGACCGGTCGGCAATCCCCACACCCACAACGGCAATTCCCGCGCCGGCAACGGAAACCCCGCACCCACAACGGCAATTCCCGCGCCGGCAACGGAAATCCCGCACCCACAACGGCATTTCCCGCGCCGGCAACGGAAATCCCGCACCCACAACGGAAATCCCGCACCGGCAACGGAAATCCCGCACCGGCAACGGAAATCCCGCACCCACGTAGAGCCGACCGTTGGTCGGCTGCTCCACCATCACCGGTCGCCGCAGCGCCCCGCTCTACGCGTTATCCGCCGAACGTATCCCAGCCCATCCGCGCGATCAGCACCACCACCAGACCGACGAACAATTTGCGGATGAACGGCGTACCGCCGCGCAGCGCCAGCCGCGTGCCCACCACCGAGCCGACGATGTTGGCGGCGGCCATCGGCAGCGCGAACAGCCACAGGATGTTGCCGGTCGGCACGAAGAAGGAAATGGCAGCGACATTCGTGGCCAGGTTCACCACCTTCGAGGCGGCCGAGGCACGCAGGAAGTCCAGCCCGAAGAAGCGCACGAACAGGAAGATCAGAAAGCTGCCCGTGCCCGGCCCGAAGAATCCGTCGTAGAAGCCGATCACCGCGCCGATGCCCAGCGCCATGGCCAGCTCCCGGCGCCCGATCTCGCGCGGCCGGTGCAACGCGCCGAAATCCTTCTTCCACAGCGTGTAGCCGAGCATCGCCACCAGCAGCACCAGCACCAGCGGGCGCACCGCGTCTTTGGGCAGCAGGCTGACCGCCGTGGCCCCGGCGAAGGAAAACACGAAGGCGGTGCCCGCCGCGAACAGCACCGGTCGCCACGGGAAGCGCACGTTGCGCGCGTAGCGGAACGCGGCCGCCGCCGTGCCGAACATCGAACTGAACTTGTTGGTGCCAAACAGCATCGCCGGGATGTGCTGCGGCAGCACCGTGAACAGGCCGGGCAACTGCACCAGCCCGCCGCCACCCACGGCCGCATCGACCAGGCCGGCGATGAAGGCGATCGCCACCAACCACAACAGCTCAGGGGGAACCAGCTCGAGCACGGCAGCAACTTCGCGACACAAGGCGCGCAAGCATACGCCCGGACCCCCACACCGGGTAGAGCCGACCGTGGGTCGGCTGCCCTGCGCCACCGCACACACGTACCGACCAACGCTCGGTACCTACGGCGCATCCAGCACGCCCATACCCACGGTCCGCACCCACGGCGGACCCAAGCAAACGCGCGACAATAGCCCCATGAGCACACCCGACCCCTGTCCCTGCGGCCGCCCACTGGCCTACACCGCCTGCTGCGGCCTCTACCACGCCGGCGCGAACGCACCCGACGCCGAAGCCCTGATGCGCTCGCGCTACAGCGCCTACGTCAAGCAGCTGCCGGACTACCTGCTGGCCAGCTGGCATCCGTCCACGCGCCCGCAGGAATTATCGTTGGACGAAGCCCCCGGCCAGCGCACCCGCTGGTTGGGACTGACAATCCACACGCACACCACCACCGACCCGGACCACGCCCAGGTCAACTTCACCGCCCGTTACAAGGTCGGCGGCGGTAGCGCGGTCAAGATGCTCGAACACAGCCGCTTCGTCCGCGAAGACGGCCGCTGGTTCTATCTCGACGCGCTGCCCTGAGCCGGCTCGCGGCTGCGCACCGCCACCGGCCGCTGCTGGCCGTGGGCGCGCACGCAGTTGCGCCCGGCATCCTTGGCCGCGTACAGCGCCTGGTCGGCGGCTTTGATCACCGCCTGCGTCCCGTCGCCCACGCGGCTGTCGGCCATGCCGATGCTGACCGTCACCTGCACCACCGTGCCGTCGCCACCGCGGCCGCGCTGCAGCCGGCCCACCGCGTCGTCCTGCACGCGCGCCGCACGATCGCGCAGCTGCAGGCGCGTGGCTTCCACCATCGCCCGTACCGCTTCCACCGCCTCCACGCACGCCGGGGCAGGGCGGTCCAGGAACACCAGCGCGAACTCCTCGCCGCCATAACGGAACGCGCGTCCGCCGCCGCCCACCTCGGCCAGGCGCGCGGCCACCAGCTTGAGCACGTCGTCGCCGTTGTCATGGCCGTGGGTATCGTTGAAGCGCTTGAAGTGGTCCACATCCACCATCGCGATCGTGTACGTGGCCCCCACCCGTTGCAGGCACTCGTTCAACGCGCGCCGACCGGGCAGGCCGGTCAGTTCGTCGCGGTAGGCCATATGGAAAGATTCCTGCAGCATCGCCGACACGATCAGCAGCAGCGCGGTGCTGGCCAGCGCCGGCAGCAGCGCTGGCGACAGGAACACCCGCGGCAACATCGTCCACACCACCAGCAGCGCGACCAGCATCGCCGTATGCAGGGGCCGCGGCTGGCGCAGCGCCTGCACTGCCAGCCCGATCATCGCCGCCACGAACAGCAGCGTCGGCACCTGCGCCAACCGGCTCCAGCCGCTCGGCAGCCACGGCCAATGCTGGTCCGAGAGCAGGTCGTGCATCCCCTGCGGCCCCTGTGCGGCCAGCAGCGCGAATACACCGATCGCCGCACCGCTGACCACCCCGCGCAGCAGCAGATCCTGGCGCAGTCGGCCGCGCTCGGGCCACAGCCCATGCAGCGCGAACAGCAGCGGCAGCCACAGCGAGACCGAATGGAACAACAACGGGGTCAGCGCGGTAACCGCGCCGGTATTGAGGAAACTGCCCACCAGCCCATGCAGGATCGCGAACGCCAGCGCGATCACCAGCAGCAGGCACACCGCGCGCACCCGGTTGTAGATCAGGCCCAGGCCGATGCCCAGACAGGTCAGTACCAGCGGCAGGATGCGATGCACCGGGCTGCCGACCTCGTCGGCCGGCGTGGCCGACCACAATCCCAGCCCCACCAGCACGGCGGGCAGCAGGAACAGATAGTGACCGGGCTGGCGTAGCAGGTGATTCCGCAAGACGGTTCCACAAAAGCGGGCCGGCGCGCCCTGGCCGCACGTGCAGACCGGGACCACGCAGGCGAGGTGTCTTTCCGATAGCGGCCACTGCGTATTCAACTTGAGTGCGTAACATCGCGTGAGCCTTGCCATGACGTCCTGCTCACCACCGCTGGTCGATCCTGACCGCGATGAATACCGCCGTCGCCTCACCACCGCCCGTCGCCCCATCGCCCGCCGCCGCACTGGCCGTCCGTTATGCCGGCATCCGCGCGCGGAGCATCGCGCTGGCCGCCCCGCTCAGCGCCGAAGATGCGATGGTGCAGAGCATGCCCGACGCCAGCCCGGCCAAATGGCACCTGGCCCACACCACCTGGTTCTTCGAACGCTTCGTGCTGGCCAGCCAGCCTGGCCATCAACCGTTCAACGCAGACTGGCACTACCTGTTCAACAGCTACTACCAGAGCATCGGCCCGGCCCATGCGCGCCCGCAGCGCGGCCTGCTCTCGCGGCCGTCGCTGGAGGAAGTACTGCAGTACCGGGCCCGCGTCGATCAGCAGGTGATCACTCTGCTGCAGGCCGGTGCGCTCGATGCGCAGGCCAGCCATCAGCTGCAGCTCGGCCTGCACCACGAACAGCAGCACCAGGAGCTGCTGCTCACCGACATCAAGCACGCGCTGTGGTGCAATCCGCTGCAGCCGGCCTACCGCGATGATCTGAGCCGCAGCGACGCCATCGCCGTGCCGCTGCGCTGGCAGCGCAGCCCCGAACAGATCGTGGAGATCGGTGCTCCCGCCTGGCCGGCGCACGCGGACTTCGCCTACGACAACGAATCGCCCGTGCATCGCGTGCTCGTCCCGGCCCATGGCTTGGCCAATCGACCGGTCAGCAACGCCGAGTACCGCCAGTTCATCCAGGCCGGCGGTTACCGCGAGGTCGGGCTGTGGATGAGCGAAGGCTGGGCGCTGTGCCAGGCTGAACAGTGGCAGCACCCGCTGTACTGGGATGACGCACTCGAGCGCGAGTTCACCCTCGGCGGCTGGCGGGCGTTGGACCTGCATGCGCCGGTATCCCACATCAGCTATTTCGAAGCCGACGCCTTTGCCCGCTGGCAGGGCGCACGCCTACCCACCGAGTTCGAATGGGAAGCCGCCGCCGCCGGTCACGCGCCGACGGGCCATTTCGCCGACGCTGACCGCCTCCACCCTGCCGGCATCGCCCCAGACGGGCAGGGCGACGATGACGCCCTCCTGCAGTTGTTCGGCGATGTCTGGGAATGGACCAGCAGCGCCTACGGCGCCTATCCGGGCTTTCGCCCCTTCGCCGGCAACCTCGGCGAGTACAACGGTAAATTCATGAACGGCCAATGGATCCTGCGCGGCGGCAGCTGCGCCACCCCGGACGGGCACGTCCGCGCCAGCTACCGCAACTTCTTCGCGCCCTCCGCACGCTGGCAGTTCGCCGGCGTGCGCCTGGCAAGGGACCTGGCGTGAGTACGGTCAGCGACGCGCTCGAGGCGCTCACCGACCTGCAGCCGGATCGCGCCCGCATCACCGCCGACATCCTGCACGGCCTGTCCGCCACGCCACGCCAGCTGCCGTCCAAGTATTTCTACGACGCGCGCGGTTCGGCTCTGTTCGAGCAGATCACCCACCAGCCCGAGTACTACCCCACCCGCACCGAGCTGCAGCTGCTGCAGGATTGCGCCGCCGCCATCGCCAAGGTGGTCGGCCCACGCCTGCACGTGGTCGAGCTTGGCAGCGGCAGTGGTCGCAAGACCGAGTTGCTGCTGCACGCGCTGGCCGATCCGGTCGCCTACACCCCCATCGAGATCTCGCGCGCGGCGCTGCTGGCCAGCATCGCGCGGCTGGCGCAGGCCCTGCCGGACATCGAGATGCTCCCGGTCTGCGCAGACTTCACTCACCCGGTGCAGGTGCCCGAGCCGCAACGCGAACCCGCGCGACGGTTGTTGTTCTTCCCCGGCTCCACGCTGGGCAACTTCGACCACGCCGACGCGGTCGCCTTGCTGCAGGCGATGCGCCAGACGATGGGGCGCGATGGCATGGCCCTGATCGGCATCGACCTGCACAAGGACCCGGCGCTGATCGAAGCGGCCTACAACGATGCCGCTGGCGTCACCGCCGAGTTCACTCTGAATCTGCTGCGTCGGCTCAACCGCGAGATCGGCAGCGACTTCGACCTGGATGGTTTCCAGCACCGGGCGCGCTACAGCGTGGCGCGCCTGCGCATCGAAACCGAACTGGTCAGCACCCGCGCCCAGCGCGTGCATGTAGCCGGGCACCCCTTCGATTTTGCCGAAGGCGAAGCGATGACCGTCGAATACAGCCACAAGTACACCGACGTCTCGTTCGCGTCATTGGTCGCCGAGGCAGGTCTTCGCGTCACTGCGCAATGGAATGCCGCCGCGCCGGCGTTCGGCCTGCGCCTGCTGCAACCGGCCTGAAGCGCCGGTTTGATCGGCGCCAGCCCGCTATGATGCAGGTCCACTTGGCTGCAAGGATTCCCGCCAATGAGGCTTCTCCCCGGCTGGCTGCTCGGCGCACTGTGCCTGGCCAGCGCCCCGGTCGCCGCCGCGCCACAGGATGATTTCGACCGCTGCCTGGCCACCCTGCAACCGCAGGCGCTCAAGCAGGGCATCCGTGCCGCCGGCTTTACCCGCTTCACCGCCGGGCTCACCCCGGACCTGAGCGTGCTGCCGCTGCTGGACGCGCAACCGGAGTTCACCACGCCGCTGTGGGATTACCTGGCCGCGCTGGTGGACAGCCAGCGGGTGGACGACGGCCGCGCGCGTCTGGTCGAGCATCGCGATCTGTTGAACCGGGTATCGGCCCAGTACGGCGTCGATCCGGCCACGATCGTCGCGGTCTGGGGCGTGGAGAGCGATTACGGCCGCGTGTTCGGCAAGCGTCCGCTGCTGCAGTCGCTGGCGACGCTGTCGTGCAACGGCCGCCGCCAGCCCTTCTTCCGCGGCGAACTGCTGGCCCTGCTCAAGCTGCTCGATGCCGGGGACCTGCAGGCCGACGGCCTCACCGGTTCCTGGGCCGGCGCCTTCGGGCACACCCAGTTCATGCCCTCCACCTATGCGCGCATCGCCGTGGATGGCGATGGCGACGGTCGCCGCGACCTCGTCGCCAGCATTCCCGATGCCCTGGCCTCCACCGCCAACTACCTGGCCAAAGCGGGCTGGCGCAGCGGCCAGCCGTGGGGAATCGAGGTCACGTTGCCGGCGGGCTTCAACCCGTCGCTGGCCGGGCGCACCCAGCGCAAGCCGCTCGGCGACTGGCGTGCATTGGGCATCGTCCCGGTCGGCGGTGGCGCGCTCGCCCCTGCCGGCCTGCCCGCCGACAGCAACGCCGCCCTGCTGCTGCCCACCGGCGCCAAGGGCCCGGCGTGGCTGGTGTTCCGCAACTACGACGCGATCTACGCCTACAACGCCGCCGAAAGTTATGCGCTGGCCATCGCCACCCTGGCCGACCGCCTGCGCGGCGGCAGCGGCACGGTGGCGGCCTGGCCCACCGACGATCCCGGCATCGGCCGCCGCGAGCGCCGTGAGCTGCAGACCCTGCTGCTCGCCCGCGGGCATGACATCGGCGCCGCCGACGGCATGGTCGGCACCGCCACCCGCCGCGCCATCGAGGTCGAGCAGCAGCGCCTGGGCTGGACCACCACCGACGGCCGCGCCGGTCAACGCATCCTCACCGCCCTGCGCAGCGCCCCTCCCATCAAGACCCCGCCGACCGCCATGCCTGCATCCACCGTGTTTACCCTGCCGCCTAACCACGCCCGCCTCATGCAGTCCCCGGCCGGCCCCGGCGCGGCCCTGCCCAAGGTCGAAGGTCTGAGCCTGGGCAAGGTGCAGGGCTTCGATGCCTGGAAGGTGGAGACCCCGTTCGCGACCGCCGCCATCGCGGTGTTCGGCGGGCAGCTGCTGTCCTATATCCCCAAGGGCGGCCAGGACGTGCTGTGGCTGTCGCCCAGCGCGCAGGCGCTGCCCACACCCATCCGTGGTGGCAGCCCGGTGTGCTGGCCGTTCTTCGGCCGCCAGGGGCAGGGCAGCGACGTGCCCTCGCACGGCTTCGTGCGCACCCTGCCGTGGACCCTGAAGGACGCGCGGCGCGAGGCCGATGGCACGCTCGTGCTCTCGCTCGCCCCGCCCACGCTGGACAACCTGGCCCTGCGCCTGCACATGGAGCTGCGCATCGGCCGCACCCTGGAACAGCGCCTGGTCACCGAGAACACCAGCGCCCAGACGGTCCGCTTCACCCAGGCCCTGCATAACTACTTCAAGGTGGGCGACGCCACCGGCGTGGACGTGCAGGGGCTCGACGGCCTCACCTACCTGGACAAGTTCGAGGACTACGCCACCCCGCGCGTCCAACAGGGCGACTGGAACCTGCGCGACCCGCGCGACCCGGGCCGCAGCGATCGCATCTATACCCAGGCCGGTGGCCGTTATGTCCTCAAGGACCCCACCCTGAAGCGGCGCATCGAGATCACCACCCAGGGCAGCCGCTCGCTGGTGGCCTGGAACCCGGGCGAAGCCGGCGCGGCCAAGATGGCCGACGTCGGTAGCGGCTGGCGCAACTATGTCTGCCTGGAAGCGGCCAACGCCGGCCCGGATGTGGTGACCCTCGCGCCGGGGGGGCGCCACGTGCTGCAGCAGACGTTCTCGGTGCTGCCGTTGTGAGTGCCAGCCCCCACGACCCGTATGCCGCGCCTGCGGCCGCGGTCATCGAGGCGGAAATCGACCTGGCCATCGAGCGTGCGGCCGGCGTCCACGACCGGCACCGGCAACTGGCCAGGGCGGTCGGCGACAATTTCGGGGTGTATGCCCGCCGCTGGCATCTGGATGCCCCAACCGGTCGATGGCCGCGCCCTTGGCACTGGCCGGCCTTCCTGTTCGACTTCTTCTGGCTGTTGTATCGGCGCCTCTACCTGGCGGCCGCGCTGATGCTGGTGCTGGAATTCGGCGTCGGGGCCGCCGTGGCGTTCAGCTGGATCGGTGAGAACGGCAGCCTGGTCCTGCTGGTCGGTACGAAAGTGCTGCTCGGGCTGTCCGCCAACGCGGTGTACCTGTGGCACTGCCGGCGTCTGGTGGCCCGCACCGAGGCCCGCTACCGCGATCAACCGGCACGCATCGCTGCCGAACTCGACCGCCGTGGCGGCGTGAGCAAGGTGGCTCTGGGGCTGGGGTTCGTTCTGTATGTCCTGATTCGGGTGTTGGCCGGCGAGTGACCCGACTCAGCCGGCAGGCGTGCGCGGTCGCAGCACCAGCAGGCAGATACCTCCGGCCACCAGTCCCCAGAAGGCCGAACCGATCCCGGCCAGCGACACCCCCGAGGCGGTGACCAGGAACGTCACCAGCGCCGCCTCGCGGTCGGCCTCCTCGCGCAACGCCATCGACAGGCTGTTGGCGATCGTGCCGAACAGGGCAATACCGGCCACGCAGGCCACCAGTTCCCTGGGGAAGGCGGCGAACACCGCCGCCACCGTCGCCCCGAACAGGCCCACCACGATATAGAAGCCACCGGCGGCCACCGCTGCGGTGTAACGCCGCGCCGGGTCCTCGTGCGCCTCCCGTCCCATGCAGATCGCCGCGGTGATCGCCGCCAGGTTCAACCCGAAAGCGCCGAACGGCGCCAGCAGCGTATTGGCCACCCCGATCCAGCCGATCACCGGCGAGATCGGCGTGTCGTAGCCCGAGGCACGGATCACCGCCACGCCGGGGATGTTCTGCGAGGCCATGGTCACCACGAACAAGGGCAGGGCAACGCCGATCACTGCCGACCACGACAGCGTCGGCCAGGTGAACACCGGCGTGGCCAGCTCCAGCCGCACCGTCTCCATGTGCAGCAGTCCCTGAGAAGCCGCCACCGCTACACCCACCAGCAAGGTGGCGATCACCGCATAGCGTGGGAACAGGCGCCGACCGACCAGCCAGGTGACGAACATCGCCACTGCCATCCCCAACTGCGTCTGCATGGAGACGAACACCTCCAGCCCGAAGCGCAGCAGCACACCGGCCAGCATCCCGGCGGCCAGTGCCATCGGCACTCGCCGCATCACGCGCGCGAAGATCCCCGAGAAGCCGGCGATCATCCCCAGCACCGCGGCAAGCACGAACGCACCGATCGCATCGCTGTAGCCCACTGCACCGGCGCCCACTACCAGCATCGCTGCACCCGGGGTGGACCAGGCCGTCACCACGGGCACGCGGTAGCGCAGCGACAGTCCGATACACGTGATGCCCATGCCCAATCCCAACGCCCACATCCACGAGGCGATCTGCGCCTGCGTTGCACCGACTGCGCGGGCGGCCTGGAACACGATCACCGCCGAACTGGCGAAGCCGACCAACACGGTAATGAAGCCGGCCATCAGCGCGGGCAACGACACATCGCGCAACAACGAACGCTTGGGGAGGGCAGACATCGCATGCATTCCTGACGACAAGAGATGCATTGTTAGCAAGGCCGCGGCAGCACGCGCAACGCGCGTGCTGCCGCACGTGATGTCGAGCAGCACGCAACGATGACGCTGCGATGAAAAAGATCGAAAAAAGCCTTGACGAATTTTCAGAAGTCTTTAGTATTCGCTCCCTCGCTGTGACGCGGCCTTCACCCCGGTGAACACCACGACAAAGCGGCGGCAACATCCCTCGAAAGAAGGTGTTGACGGAAACGAAAAGCCTGACATAATAGGCGGCTCGCAACGACGAAAGCCTCTCGGGGCAAACGACAAAGCGGCATCGGCAACAACGTCCACTTCGGTGTGACGGCCTTGAAAAAAGGTGTTGACGAAGCAGATAAGCCGGCTATAATGGGCGGCTCGCAACGACGGAAACGTCGGGGCACACGGAGGAAGGCGCTGAGGCCGACTCCCAAGTTCTTTGACAGTATGCGCAGGTATCTTGTGAAGGCGCCTGCAGGAAGGATGATTG